>JANMPK010000412.1:0-5149 GCA_031369825.1 Sphingomonadales bacterium | reverse complement strand
CAACCGAAGTTGCCGTCCTTTCATTGAGCGGCATTGCCTATAGCAGTTCGGTACGTGTCGGCGGCGACAAGATGGATGACGCCATTTCATCGTACATCCGGCGCAAACATAATCTGATGATCGGCGAAATGACCGCCGAACGCGTAAAAATTTCCGTCGGCAGCGCAATTGCGCCGCAAGGTACGGGCAAGATTATCAGCGTCAAAGGACGTGATCTTGTGAATGGTCGACCAGCCGAGATCAGTATTTCCGAAGCCGAAATGGCAGAGGCATTGGCAGAACCCGTGGCGCAAATCGTTGGTGCCGCGATGACAGCACTCGAACAAACCCCGCCAGAGCTGTCGGCAGATATTATTGACGAAGGCATAACCCTTACTGGCGGCGGCGCTCTGCTCGGCCGGATGGATGAGGCCATAGCGCAAGCAACCGGGCTGGAGGTGAAAATCGCTGAAAATGCTTTGATCTGCGTTGCAATGGGTGCCGGACAAGCGTTTGAAGACCCCGCCTATCACGGCGTACTCATTACCGGTTGAACTTGATAACCGCTTGACGCGCCGCAGCATTTCGCCTTGTGCGAATTCATGCGCTTTTTCTCCGACAATGCGGCCCTTGTGCATCCCAAAGTGATGGAGGCGATCATCGCCGCAAATCAGGTCGATACCGCTTATGATGGCGACGCGCTGAGCCAGAAACTGGACACTGCGTTTTCGGACATGTTCGACCATGATGTCGCGGTGCTGTGGGTGGCGACCGGGACAGCGGCCAATTGCCTAGCGCTCACCTCGCTGTGCCAGCCGCATCAAGGCATCATCTGCCACCGTGAAGCACATATCGAGGTCGATGAATGTGGTGCACCCGGATTCTACACCGCAGGCGCCAAACTGATGCTGGTTGAAGGTGATGGGGCGAAGGTTGCGCCAGAAACAGTTGCCACTTTGCTGGGCGCAATTCGCAATGATGTGCATCAGGTGCAGGCGGCGGCGCTGTCGATTACCAACGCCACCGAATATGGGCTCACTTATTCGCCGGCCGAAGTTGCAGCGCTTGGCACACTTTGCAAACAGCACAAGCTTGGTTTCCACATGGACGGCGCACGGTTTGCCAATGCGGTTGCGGCAGCTGGCTGTCACCCCGCCGACATCACCATCTGCGCTGGCGTCGATGTGCTGAGTTTCGGTTTTGTGAAAAATGGCGGAATGGGCGCGGAGGCTTTGGTCTATTTCGACGCCGAGATGGCCAACGCCGCTCGCTACCGCCGCAAACGCGCCGGTCATTTGCAAAGCAAGGGTCGTTTCCTGGCGGCGCAATTGCTGGCGATGTTAGAAGGCGATTTATGGCTGGAAAATGCCAAAACCGCCAACGTGGCAGCGGCAATCATTGCGGCCGCCGCCCCGGCGCGCCTGCTATATCCGGTCGAAGCCAACGAGATTTTCATCAAGCTGAGCGCCGATGAAGCCGCAAGCCTGCGTAACCAAGGCTTTGATTTTTACGATTGGGGTGAAGATTCCGCACGATTGGTCACCAGCTGGCACCACAAAGCCGCCGACGTAACCCCGCTCGCCCAAGCGATAGCGTTGCTATGAACCGCGCCGATCCTGCGCCTGCCCCTGAACCGGGGTTGCTGGCACCGCGCGTGCTGGTGCCGTTTCTGATTGTTTCGATTGTTTGGGGTTCGACCTGGTTCGTTATTCGTGACCAGCTCGGCAGTGTGCCGGCGGTATGGTCAGTGGTTTACCGCTTTTCAGTCGCTGGGATCTGCATGTTTGCGCTGACGGCAATCATGCGCCAGCCAATGAAAATCGACCGGCAAATGATGCGCTGGACGATATTACTCGGATTTTTGCAATTTTCGCTGAACTTCAACTTTGTTTATGCAGCAGAGCATCATATCACTTCAGGGCTGGTTGCAGTGATTTTTGCGCTGTTGATCGTGCCCAACGCAATACTCGCAAAATATTGGCTTGGTCGGCCCATTGGCACAAATTTCATCATCGGCTCGGCGATTGCCGGGGCCGGCGTTGGGTTGCTGATGCTGCAGGAATATCGCGCTGCTCCGGTGGGCGGTGATGAAGTGCTGTTCGGACTGTCGCTGACCTTGTGCGGTGTTGTGAGTGCGTCGATTTCAAACGTCCTGCAAGTCGCGCCAAAGGTCGCGCGCTTCCCCACGGTGACCATATTGTCATGGTCGATGCTGTGGGGCACGGTGTTCAACGCATCGCTGGCGTTCGTAGTTGCTGGCCCGCCCGTGATCGATCCGCGTCCGGAATATCTGAGCGGTGTGCTGTATCTCGCGATCATCGGTTCGGTGCTGACCTTTCCGCTTTACTTCAACCTCGTTCGCACTATCGGTCCCGGCAAGGCCGCCTATACCGGTGTGTTGACACCGATTATTGCCATGATGCTGTCGACAGCGTTCGAGGGCTATCGCTGGTCGGTACTTGCGCTTGGCGGCGCTGTGCTGGCGATGGTTGGGCTTCTGGTCGCGTTGTGGAAACGCAAAGCTTAAGACTCGCCTTGCATATCAACTCGCGTTAGGCTGCAAAAAACAACTTGGGAGAGTCTTCATGGAGCAGCTAAGCGGGCAGGACGCGAGTTTCGTCTATATGGAGACGCCGAATACGCCGATGCACATCGGTTCGGTCGCGATTTACGATCCGTCCACTGCACCCGGCGGTTTCGTCCGCTTCAAGGATATATTGCGTCATATCGAAGGTCGGCTCGATAAAGCGCGCAGTTTCCGACAAAAACTCGTGCGTGTGCCATTCGATCTTGATCACCCATATTGGGTTGAGGATGCCGATTTCGACCTAGAATATCATGTCCGCCATGTGGCCTTGCCGCAACCGGGCGATTGGCGCCAATTGTGCATCCAGGTCGCGCGACTTCATGCGCGTGGGATGGATATGACCAAACCTCTCTGGGAATTCAACATTGTCGAAGGTCTCGACAATATTCCGGGTATCCCCAAAGGCAGCTTTGCGTTGGTGTCAAAGGTTCACCATGCAGCGATTGATGGTATGTCAGGGGTCGAATTGAGCGCTGCGGTGCACGACCTTGAAGCTAAAGAGGTCCCAGCGGTGCCGCCATCAACTTGGAAACCCGAGCAAGACCCGAAGCTTTCGGAAATGCTGATGCGGACATGGTTTAGTTCGGTCACGCAGCCGTTCAAGTTCGCCAAAACACTGGCCAATACAGTCCCTGGCATTGCCCGTCTGGGCAAGGAAATTGCAGGCGGCGATATATCGCTTAAGTCGGCGCGCATGGCGCCGCAGACAATCTTCAACGGTAAAGTCGGTCCGCACCGCGCGTTCGATGGGGTTGTCTTCCAACTCGCTGATGTTCGCGCCATTAAAGAGCATATCGACGGCGCGACGGTCAACGATGTTATCCTTGCCATTATCGGCGGTGCGTTGCGGGAGTATTTGATCGGCCGCGACGGGCTACCAAAGACTAGCATGACCGCGATGGCACCAATATCGGTGCGTGCCGAGGGCGAAAAGGAATCGCTGGGCAATCTCGTGTCGGCAATGATGGTGCAGCTCGGCACGCATATCGCTGACCCGGTCGAGCGGCTGCTTTACATCCATAAGGAAGTAAAGAACTCAAAAGCGATGACCAACGCGGTAGGCGCGAGGACGCTAACCGATTACAGCCAGTTCATGCCAGCGGCGCTCGCCGGATTGGGTGCGCGGCTTTACACGCGGCTGGGTGTGGCCAACCTGCATTCGCCTGCATTCAACTGCGTCGCCACCAACGTCCCCGGGCCGCGCGTGCCGCTCTATTTTGCCGGTGCAAAGCTGGTGCGGATGATGGGCATGGGGCCGGTGTTCGACGGCATGGGTTTGATCAACACAATCTACAGCTATGGCCCCGAAATCGCGATTTCGTTCACCAGCGACCGTGCGATCATGCCTGATCCGGCAGTTTACGCGCAGTGCTTGCAGCGGTCGTTCGAAGAGCTGCGCGATGCAGATTGGAGCAAGCCAGCGCCCAAGGCTAAACCGGCGTCAAAACCAGAAGCTAAAGCAAAGCCTGGGGCTAAAGCAAAAGTGATCGCTAAACCCGAAGCCAGGACAGTTAAGAAGGCTGCAATAAAAACAACAAAGTCAAAGGCAACAAAACTTAAAAAATCAGGCTGAAATTAATGTCCTGACGACGGGTAAACCCAAGCCTTCGCACCTGTCCGTTCGAACGGCTTCCAACCCTTTTCAGGCAATGCCAGACGGTCGGCAATCGCCCACATCACGGCGGGGTTTGCGCCAAGCCCGCAATGGCTGCCGCGCACTTCGATATTGTCGGTGGTTTTGGCCTTGGGCTCGCGTGAATTCTGCCACGCGACGATGCCGTCGTTCTTCGAGAAGATCGCGGTCGAGGGCACAGGCGGCACATTATGCGCTTCGGCTATTTGCTCGGTGATCTTCGGATCGTCGATCTTCTGCCCGTTGACATATTGATAGGCGCGCCACGCATTTGTCGATTTCGGGCTACCGGTAATCGGCGAGCCGAGCGAAATGACCTGACGGACCAGATCTGGACGGCGGCGCGACAGCATGCGCGCGAAAGCACCGCCAAGCGACCAGCCGATCAGGCTGACCTTCTTTCCGGTTTTGGCGTGGATGGCTTCGAGCCGCGCGATCATCTTTTCGCCTTCGGGACCAATTGCCCTTTGCCCCAAATTACGGCCCAGATCCCATTGATAGGGATCATAACCAAGCTTTTCGAGATAGCGGTAAAGCGGTTTCATCGAAGTTTCACCGGCCATAAATCCGGGCAGCAACAGCACAGGATGCCCGTCGCCCTTCGGTGCCTGCAGAAGCAGCGGCGCAGCCCATGGCAGCGAACCCGCCTCCAGCAAGGCACGAGGTAGTTCCGTAAGTGCTAACAACAACGATGGGGCCTTTACTGAACCCATATGATCGGCGGCGATTGATGCCAAAATATGTCTCCCGAAAACATTTATATCACGGTGTGTTGCCGATTTAACGGCGAGGCTAGGCTTGATGTTCCGTTCGGGTCAATCAGGTTTTTCGGTTTCCGTTACGGAAATTGCAGCAAGCCCTTGTTTGTAATTAGAATAAGTTGGTTTCCATCCGAGTATTCGCTTGGCCTTCTGGTTGGAAATACGACGGTTTTCGGCATAAAAGCCACG
>JANMPK010000368.1:0-2441 GCA_031369825.1 Sphingomonadales bacterium | reverse complement strand
CCTGATTTCGGCAACCGGAAGCACCGCGATGGGCCGGGCGGTCGGCCAGGTGGCGGCATCGCGGTTTGCCCGGACTATTTTGGAGCTCGGTGGGAATAATGCCGCAATCATCAGCGACAAAGCCGATGTTGCCTTGGCTTTGCGCGGCGTATTATTCTCGGCCTTTGGCACCAGCGGGCAGCGTTGCACCAGCCTGCGCCGCTTGTTCGTGCATGACGGGATTTACGATCAGTTCGTTACCGCGCTCAAATCGACTTCCGGCAGCATGGCAATCGGCGATCCACTCGACAGCAAAAGTCTGGCCGGACCGTTGATTGATGCTGCAGCTCATGCGGGCATGGAAGCGGCACTGTCGGAGGCCAAAACTATGGGTGCAACGATAACCGGAGGCGAACTCATCGCTGGCCCGGGCGACGGCATTTACGTCCGTCCTGCCTTGGTCAAAATGGACAGCCATACCGGCCCCGCCTTGCGCGAAACATTTGCGCCGATCCTCTATATCTTCCGCTACTCTGATTTGGGCGAAGCTATCGCATTGCAGAACTGCGTTGGGGCAGGCCTGTCTTCTTCGATCTTCTCGACCGATATGCGCGAATGCGAGCGCTTCCTGTCAGCAGAAGGCAGCGACTGCGGTATCGCCAACGTCAATATCGGCACATCGGGCGCCGAAATCGGCGGGGCTTTTGGTGGCGAGAAAGAAACCGGCGGCGGACGCGAGTCCGGATCGGATGCGTGGAAAGCCTATATGCGGCGCGCGACGAATACGATCAATTATGGAAACGACCTGCCACTGGCGCAGGGCGTGTCATTTGATATAGGATGATGGCATGAGCAAAATATTGTTGATGGAAGGCAATATCGCCGAACGGCGCGCCAAGGGTGCGGCGATGGGCGTGCGGTCGTCCAGCGGTATCTACAGCCAATCTTTGCTCGCGCATTTTCCGGCGCTTGAGATTGATATTTTTAATCCTGAAGACCCGATCCCGGGCTGCAATGCGCTGGCCGCTTATGACGGCATGATTATCAGCGGGTCGGGGCTCCATGCCTATGACACCGACTTCGCCGTCACCAACCAGATTGCCCTGGTCCGCGAAGCAGCCGAGGTTGGTCTGCCGATATTCGGCAGCTGCTGGGGCCTGCAAATCGCGGCGATGGCAGCAGGAGGCTTGGTCGAATATCATGCCGTGGGCCGTGAAGTCGGCTTTGCGCGCAAGGTTATGGTGACCGAGGCCGGAGGCAACCACCCGATGTTTGCGCGCAAAAGTCCGGTCTTTGACGCGCCGTGCATCCATTATGACGAGGTAACGAGCTTGCCCGAAGGCGCGACCTTGCTCGCCACCAATTCCCATAGCGAAGTGCAGGCCGCGCTCATTCCGCTGGCCAATAGCGAGATATGGGCGGTGCAATATCACCCCGAGTTTGATGCAGCCCATCTCGCCGATCTTTACCGGCTCTATGCCGATGATATGGTCGCGCAGGGTTTCTTTGCCGACACCGCCGAACTCGAAACCTATGCCGCATCGCTGACCAGATTGGGACACGAGCCCGACAACGCAGCACTGGCTTGGCAACTGGGGGTCGATACCGATATTACCGACGATGCACGCAGGCGGGCCGAAATAATCGCATGGGTCGAAACCTGCGTTTTAGGAACTAACCGATGATCGTTGACCGTCTTCCCCCCGTCAAATCGACGTTGCAGCCAAGCAACCACCCCTATCTCAACGGCGCATGGACGCCGCAGCATGAAGAGGTGACCGCGACCGGGCTGGAAGTTATTGAAGGCGCAATCCCAACCGATATCGACGGCGTCTATCTGCGCAATACCGAAAACCAGCTGCACCAGCCACTCGGACGATACCACCCGTTCGATGGCGACGGTATGATCCACCAGATCGATTTTTCGGGCGGCACCGCGACCTACCGCAACCGATGGGTCCGCAGCCGCTGTTTTCAGGCCGAGCAGGATGCGGACGGCTCGCTGTGGGGCGGGCTGATGGACAAGGTCGGCACCGGAACGCGGCCCGGTTTCGGCGCGCATGGCAGCCTGAAGGATTCGGCGAGCACCGACATCATCGTCCATGCCGGAAAGGCGATTGCCACCTTCTACCAATGCGGAGAGGGTTATGTGATGGACCCCGAAACGCTGGAGCAGGAAGGCGTTGCTTCGTGGGTGCCGCTCGACGGCATATCTGCACACCCCAAGGTAGACGAGCGCACCGGTGAATTGCTGTTTTTCAATTACTCGAAACACGCGCCTTATATGCACTACGGCGTGGTCGGGCCGGACCGCAAACTCGCGCATTATGTGCCGATACCACTGCCCGGGCCGCGCCTGCCGCACGACATGATGTTCACGCCGAACTGGTCGATATTATGTGACTTTCCTCTGTTCTGGGATGAAGAATTGTTGAAGCGCGATGTGCATGTAACGCGGCTGC
>JANMPK010000360.1:0-6737 GCA_031369825.1 Sphingomonadales bacterium | reverse complement strand
AGTTGAGGCGGATGCCACCTCCGCCTTTTTCAAAATGTGGAGAATATAGGCACACGCTTGCCATTCCCACTTTTCCACCCTAAATGCCCGCCCACGCAACGGGTCTTTGTGAAAGCAAGGATAATAGGGAATGTGGTGCGGCGCGGGGGCGACCCCTAGCTTAATCCACGACTGCTCCCGCAACTGTAACCGGCGAGTTCGCGCCCCATATGCCACTGGAGAAATCCGGGAAGGCGGGGTGCAATGAACGTTGACCCGGAAGTCAGGAGACCTGCCCGCCTGCGGTCGTCTTTCTACGCGGGCGGGATGTACCTCGTGGACGGAGTTGGGTGCGGCGATGCTGCGCCCGACCTTCGCATGACGGCGAATTTGAACCGTTATGTGAAGGAAAATAGTGTGAAATATTTGAAATTTACGGCAGCAGCACTGGCGATTTTGCCAGCGACGGCCTTTGCCCAAAATGCCGAAGATGACATCGTGGTCACCGCCAGCGGATTTGAACAACCGCGATCCGAAACCGGCCAGGCGATCACCGTGATTGACCGTGGTCGGTTGGAAACATTGCAAGCCAACTCGATCAGCGATGCGCTGCGCACGTTGCCCTCGGTCGCCGTCGCCCAGCGCGGCCCGGTCGGCAGCCAGACCAGCGTATTCATTCGCGGTGGCAACAGTTCGCAGACTTTGGTGCTGGTAGACGGCGTCCGCATCAATGACCTGTCCGCCCCCAATGGCGCATTCGATTTCGGCGCATTGCTCACCGGCAATATCGGTCGCGTCGAAGTGCTGCGAGGACCGAACTCGATCATCTGGGGCAGCCAGGCCATTGGTGGTGTGGTCAACGTCCAGTCGATAGCGCCGACCGAGGCCTTCGCGGTCAATGCGGGCGCGGAATATGGCTATGCCGATAGCATGAAAGGCAGCGTCAACCTGTCTGGCACCAGCGGGATATTCGAAGGCAGCGTTGGCGGCGCATATTACCGTACCGATGGCATTTCGGCGTTGTCTGGCGGGACCGAGAAAGACGGATACGAAAACGCCACCGCCAATGGCCGCTTGAAGGTCAATCTGTCAGATGCCTTCAGTCTTGATTTTCGCGGCTATTTTAACCGCGGCGTGATTGAATATGACTCGCCGTTTGGCGCCGGGGCAAATGCCCTGCCCGTGTCACGTAACCGCCAATTTGTCGGTTATGTCGGCGCGAACCTCGATTTGCTAGATGGTCGCTGGCACAATCGCGTTGCCTACACCCGCACTGACATCAGCCGCCTTGGCACCGATCCGGTCGTGTTCAGCTTCAACAATTTCGATGTCAAAGGCACAATTGACCGCGCTGAATATCATGGTGCATTCGACTTGGCCGACGCGGCGACCTTGGTCTTCGGTGCAGAGCATGAGCGGACTTTTACCAGCACATCGTTTGAAGGTGCCCCCGCCGACGTTGCCCGTAACAAGGTGACGAGCGGCTTTGCCCAACTGATCCTGCGTCCGGTCAAAGGCCTGACGCTTACCGGCGGCGTACGGCATGACGATTATAGCGATTATGGTGGTCAGACGACCTTGGGCGGCAACATCGCTTACACCCCCAATGGCGGCCAAACAGTATTGCGCGCGACTTATGGCGAGGGTTTCCGCGCCCCGACGCTTTCGGAGGGGCAACCACCCTTTGGCAACCCAAATCTGAAACCCGAAACCGCGCGCAATTTTGACCTTGGTGTTGAACATGCGTTTCTGTACAACAAGGCACGGGTGTTCGCTACCTATTTCAACCGGCGCAGCACCGATCTGATCGCGTTTTCGTTCATGACATTCCAGTCAGAGAATATCGACAAGGTGAAGACCGAAGGGGTGGAGGCAGGCTTTGCGTTGAACCCGACTGATAGGCTGGACATCCGCGCAAGCTATGCCCTCGTCAATGCCATCAACCGTTCGGCGGGTGTCAATTTCGGCAACCGTCTGGCGCTGCGCCCACAGAATAGCGCGAACGTCACCGTCGATTGGAAGACACCGTTGGGTGTGTCGCTCGGCGGGACAGTGTTGATGGTCGGCGACAGTTTTGACAATGCGTCCAACACCGTGCGGCTTGATGGCTATGTTCTGGCCGGTGTGCGGGCGTCCTATCCGATCACCGAAGCACTGGAAGTCTATGGCCGCGTCGATAACCTGTTTGACACTGACTATGTCGTGGTGAGCGGTTACAACATTTATGGCCGCAACGCGGCTATCGGTGTTCGGGCCAAGTTCTGATGCGCGGCTGGCCGCTTCTGTTGCTTTTAAGCGGCTGCAGTGGCCAGCCCGCCATCACCCCTGGTGGCATCGTGTCAAACAATCCGTGCATCGACGCGGTATTGGCGGAGATTGCCGCGCCGGGGCAAATTGCAGCGGTGAGTATCTACTCACACGATGCCGATAGCGCATCGGCTCCGGTTGAGTGGGCGCGAAAGCTGCCCGCCCTCGGCACCAGCGCAGAGGGCATCATCGCCGCCAAACCGCGCCTTATTCTGACAGGCAACCTTGCCTCGTCTGGAACCAACGCGGCGCTCGCCAAAGCAGGCGTAAAGACTGTCGCGGTTGGTGTGGCCGCCAATGTCGCAGACGATATTGCCCAAGTGCGCGAGATTGCCAAGGCGATTGGCAGGGTGGAAGAGGGCGAAAATCTAGTGGCGAAAATCGAGCAGTCAGCCGGTAATCGTGGACACGCTGGAGCCTCAAACCCAAGCGCCATTATTTGGCAAAATGGTGGCTTTGTGGCAGGTGAAGGCACATTACAGGATGAACTTCTCGGGGCTAACGGCTTTACCAATGCGAGCAAAACTTACGGTTTGAAAAGCTGGGATGTGCTACCGCTCGAAACACTGATCCGCAACCCGCCGGACGTCATATTCATGCCGACCACAGCGAAGGGCGAGGACGCCAAGATACTATCGGCCCGGATACGGATGCTCGCCCACATCGCTGGCAAAACAAAGGTCGTTGCCTTCCCCGACAAACTCTTATTTTGCGGCGGGCCGACGGCGATCAAAGTGTCGCAGATATTTGCGGCAACGCGCAAGGCAATGCCATGAACCGCCGATCCCTCACGCTGATCTTGATGTTGCTGACCGTCGCAGCATTCCTGTTGTCGCTGACCGTGGGCAAAGTAGTAATAAGTCCCGCCGATTGGTTCGCCGATAACGCAAATGGCTGGATCATGGCTGAACTCAGACTGCCCCGCGCATTGCTGGGTCTTAGTATCGGCGCGGTGCTGGGGTTATCTGGTGCCGTGCTACAAGGCTATTTGCGCAACCCGCTCGCTGATCCGACCGTGCTGGGCGTGTCGTCAAGCGCGGCGCTGGGCGGTGTGACCGCTATCTTCCTTGGATTGACAAGTCTGCCGTTCGGCCTGTTCGGTTGCGCGATGTTAGGGGCGGGTGGCAGTATCATTCTGCTCCTCGCGCTCGCTGGTCGGGGCGGCGGGCCGTTGGGCTTCATTCTGGGCGGCATGGTGATTGCGACGCTTGCAGGTTCGCTCACCGCGTTCCTCATCAGCATTGCGCCCAACCCGTTTGCGGCGAGCGAAATTATCAGCTGGCTGATGGGTGCGCTGACTGACCGGACGATGGACGATATCGTCCAAGCACTGCCTTTTATGGCGCTTGGCGCGGTGTTGTTGCTGACCACGGGCCGAGCACTGGACACACTAACCTTGGGGGAGGACGGCGCGCGGAGCTTGGGCGTTGACCTGAAACGCCTGCAATGGATCATCGTTTTCGGTGTCGGCCTGAGCGTCGGTGCATCGGTCGCAGTGTCGGGTGTGGTCGGATTTGTTGGACTGATTGTCCCGCACCTCGTTCGCGGCCTGTATGGCGAGCAGCCTTCATCCATCATGCTGCCTTCGGCTTTGGGGGGCGCGATATTAACTTTGGTCGCTGACAGCCTCGTCCGCCTGATCCCCGGCCCAGGTGAAATGCGGTTGGGGATCGCTATGGCCGTGCTGGGCACACCCTTTTTCCTCGCGTTGTTACTGCGTCGAAAGCGAGGCGCTTTATGACTTTATCTGCGCAAAATCTGACTTTCTCGCATGGTCCCAAACCAGCATTGTTTGATGTATCAGTGACATTTGAGCGCAAAAAGTTCAGCGTCATCCTCGGCCCCAATGGTGCCGGCAAATCAACATTGCTGGCTTGTCTTGCGGGCTTGCAAAAACCCGATAGTGGCAAAGCTCTGCTCGGCGATTTACCGGCCTTTGACATGCCTGCTAAAGCACGTGCCAAAGCCATAGGCGTGCTACCCCAAGGAGCCGAAACGCATTGGGCGATCAATGCCGAGGCGTTGGTCGCATTGGGACGTTATCCACACCAACAAGGCTTTGGTCTGTCGCCCGCCGACGAAACAGCCATTGATGCCGCGATGGCGGCCACTGCGACCTCGAATTTCAAAGGCCGCGCTGTAACCCAATTATCCGGCGGCGAACGCGCTCGCGTGCTGATGGCGAGGGTTCTGGCGGGGAAGCCGCAATGGATATTGGCCGACGAGCCGCTCGCCAATCTCGATCCAGGCTATCAGATCGACACGCTGACGCTGCTCCGCGCGCAGGCCGATCAAGGCGTGGGGGTAATCGCAGTCTTGCACGATCTCCATCATGCCTCCCGCTATGCCGAGCATATCGTTTTGCTGCATAAAGGCAGGGTGTTCGCGCAAGGTTCGCCAGCCGCTGTGTTGACCAAAGAAACGCTTGCCGCCGTTTACGGCATTGACGCCGATGTGACGACCGGCGAGGAGGGCCCGGTCCAACTTTCCATCAAAGGCAGAGTCGCCCAATGAAACGCACACTTTTGCTCGCCGCCCTGCTCCTCTCGGGCTGCGCGACCACTCGGCCGGTGCCCACTCCCACCTCCGTCGCGCCGCCGAGCGCGCAGGAGGCTTTGCGGCCCTATTATGCGACGCTGGGTACAAATCTTCCCAAGGCTCCAGCCAATCCGGCACTCGCCGCCGAGACCGTCGTCACGCGCTTTGCCTTCGGATCGTGCGTCAATGAAAACCGCGACATGAAATTCTGGGATGTAATCGCTGCGCAGAAGCCGCAGGCGTTCCTGCTGATCGGTGACAATGTCTATGGCGACACCGGCAACTTCTCGGACGCCGCAATCCCGACGCTGACGCAAAGCTACAAAAAGCTTTCTAGCCGCCAGGAGTTTGACCGCTTCCGCCGCTCAGTCCCGATGATGACCACATGGGACGATCATGATTTCGGTGCGAACGATGCGGGCGGAAGTTTTGCGTTCAAGGAATATGCCGAGAAGATCTACGAATCCTACTGGTCGTCGTCCGACGAGGTTAAATCGCGGCCCGGCGTCTATGAAAGCCGAATCGTCGGCCCCGAAGGAAAGCGCGTCCAGTTCATCATTCTTGATACGCGTTTCTTCCGCTCGGACCTCGCCCGCCTGCCGTATCGTGACCCCGGACCGTCGCTTGGCTGGTACATCCCAAGCAATGACCCAACCGCCACGATCCTTGGCAACGAGCAATGGCAATGGCTTGAACAGGAACTCGGCAAGCCCGCCGATTTGCGCTTCATTGTATCGTCGATTCAGCTGATCACGAGCGCGCATGGCTTTGAAAGCTGGTACAATTTGCCCAAGGAGCGCGAGCGTTTCTATGGGCTTTTGGCGGCAAAGGGTGTGAACAACGCGGTGCTGCTGACTGGCGACCGGCATTCGGGCGGGTTCTACAAGACCCAAGCGCCGGGCGTTGCAAAACCGCTTTGGGAATTCACCTCGACCTCGCTGAACTTCGCCTTTGGTAAAGGCGATGGCGGCGAGAAGGAACCCGATCCGAGCCGCACTGGCGGTTTTTGGGGCATCTCCAATTTCGGCCAAATCGACATTGATTGGGCTTCGAAGAAAATCACTATGACGCTTCGCAAGGACGACGGCAGCGTGATCGAGACGCAGGTGATTAATGCGATTGATTGATCGCTGAATAATCAACCGCCGCGACCCGCTCCATTACCGCATTACGAATCGTCTGTGCAATTTCCAGCGGCAGCGCGATCATCTCAAGTGTGCCGCCCGCTATGCCGAAATTGAGGGACGCCAGCCCCTGCCGCCGCGATATCGGGCCTTGGGTGATTTCGGCCGTCTGCACCTTCACTTGCGGCGCAATGGTTAGCCGCTGCCGCCACCAGCCTTCACGCACATAAATCTGTACCGCGTCAATCTGGTCGCCATATCTCCGCCATTCGAGCCACCACAGAAAGCCGATAAATAACGGCACAAGCAACATCAGTCCCGCTTGTCTGAACGGTGCGCCTGCGAACACCATCGTCGCTGCGGTACCGATTCCGATTACCGGCAACACCAAAGCAAAGCGGATCAGCCACCACGCCGCCTTGCCCTTGCGAAACCGAACCTCCGCATCAGGCGCGGCGATCATCGCCGCATGGGCAATCGGCCAGATTTCTCCCAGTGTCGCCAACGGCGCGGCGACGAAATTACTCTCGTCCTTACTGTCCTGCGCGAGGCTGACAAATTTCAGGCTGTGCCAGCCACTGCGTTTGCGGATCGGCCCGGTCTGGATCACCGCCGCCTGCACACGGTGCGCTGGCATGACGGCGTCGGTAAGCGTCAAAAGCCCGCGTCGCCGTCGGAACCCTTTAGCACTGCGTTCAAGGCGGAAGCCATATTCCTTGAGCAATGTGCGAATAACGCCGGTTACCAAGCCGATGAAGATCAGTGACCCGAACGCGCTGATCGCGAATA
>JANMPK010000340.1:0-5183 GCA_031369825.1 Sphingomonadales bacterium | reverse complement strand
TGATCCCTGCGCTGAAAAGCTGCGCGGCACCGACACCGAACACCAACTGTCGCATTTTCCATAACCGACGAAACGACAGTTCCAAACCTATAGAGAAAAGCAACAATATGATGCCATATTCACCAATCGGATGGATTGCTTCCGGGTCAGTGATGGTGAACCATTCGAGCACCGGATATTGCTTGACCAGCGCCCCCAGCCCGAACGGACCGACCAATATGCCAACGAGAATAAAGCCGATGATCGGCGTTATGCGAAAACGGGCAAAAGCTGGGATGACGATCCCGGCCGCCCCCAATATCACGACAATGTCGCTAATGCCCTGTGTTTGTAATTCCCCGGCCATGCGGCCTTATTACGCACATGCAGCACGCTATGGGAAGGGTGCTGTCAAAAAAAGCGCGGACATCGCTGCCGCTTGCTAAGAGCAAGGAAGGCTTGCATTATGTGCCGATGGAGCATGATGTCGTAATTGTCGGCGGCGGGCCTGCTGGGATGATGGCGGGATTACTCTTGGCGCGGGCCGGAGTCGATAC
Source organism: Sphingomonadales bacterium (assembly GCA_031369825.1). Taxonomy (GTDB): domain Bacteria; phylum Pseudomonadota; class Alphaproteobacteria; order Sphingomonadales; family Sphingomonadaceae; genus Sphingorhabdus_B. The sequence goes on along the minus strand of JANMPK010000340.1, from coordinate 4,647 downwards.
GCTTGTGCTGGAAAAGCATGGAGATTTCCTGCGCGATTTTCGCGGAGACACAGTTCACCCCTCGACGATGGAGATATTGCACGAACTTGGGATGCTTGAGCGTTTCTTGCAACGCCCGCATAATCGGCTGGTTGAGGCAAGAGGCACAATATCTGGTCAGGAAGTGGTAGTCGGCGATTTTAGGCATTTAAAAACGCCTGCGCCTTTCATCGCCATCATGCCGCAATGGGAGTTTTTGGATTTTCTGCGTGATGAGGCTGCTGCATTCCCGGCATTCCGGCTTGAGATGGAATGCGGCGTCACCAATCTGACCTTGGACAACGACCGCATTTCGGGTGCGGAACTTGCCGATGGCCGTGTTATCCGTGCTCGAAAGCTGGTTATCGCTGCGGACGGACGGAGTTCGATAGTGCGGCGACAAAAACTGCTTCCCGTGACCGAACTGGCCGCACCCATTGATGTTTTCTGGTTTCGTGTGCCTAAGCAGCGAGATTGCGGTGAGGCTTTGCGCGGTATAATCGCGCCGGGGGCGCTGCTGGCGCTGATTGATCGGGTTGATTATTGGCAATGTGCTTATGTTTTTTCAAAAGGCATGGGCGAGCAGCTCAAATCTGAAGGCATAATCGCGCTTCGACGTCGTATTGAAGTGGTCGCACCTATCCTCGGGCCGCTTGAAACCGTCCTGACGGATATCAACCAGATGCACTTGCTCACCGTAAAGCTTGACCGGCTTGATCGTTGGCATCTGCGAGGGCTGCTCGTAATCGGTGATGCTGCACATGCCATGTCGCCTGTGGGTGGAATTGGTATCAACCTTGCCATTCAGGATGCAGTGGCTGCGGCTAACATACTGTCAGAAGCAATTCGTGATCATGCCAATGTCGATGGATTGCTTGCTAGGGTCGAAGCACGGCGCGGCTGGCCGACACGGGTTATCCAGCGCGGGCAGCAACTAGCGCAGGATCGTATAATTAGCGCAGTAATAAGGCCTAGCGCAGCTTTTAGCCGCCCGCCTTGGCCAGTGCGAATGCTAAACTTCTTTCCACGCCTTCGTCGCATTCCGGGCCGGATTATCGGTCTTGGTATCCGGCGCGAGCATGTCTGCTCGCCAGTTGCGTAGCTCTGATTACTGCCAACTGCCCATTTTGGTTTCAAGGTTGACGCGGACTTGTTCGAAGAACTGTTCGGTTGTCATCCAAGCCTGATCGGGGCCGATTAGTATCGCCAGATCCTTGGTCATATGACCGTTTTCAACGGTTTCGATGCACACTTCTTCGAGCGTTTCGGCAAAGCGGGTGACGTCGGGCGTTTCGTCGAACTTGCCGCGGAATTTCAGGCCGCCAGTCCATGCGAAGATCGACGCGATTGGGTTGGTCGAAGTTGCTTTGCCAGCTTCATGTTGGCGAAAGTGCCGCGTAACGGTGCCGTGCGCTGCTTCGGCTTCGACGGTCTTGCCGTCTGGTGTCATCAGGATCGAGGTCATCAGGCCCAATGAGCCGAAGCCTTGGGCAACCTGGTCGGACTGGACGTCGCCGTCATAATTTTTGCAGGCCCAGATAAACTTGCCCGACCATTTAAGCGCAGAAGCGACCATGTCGTCGATCAAGCGGTGTTCATAAACTATGCCAAGTTCGGCGAATTTCACCTTGAATTCGCTTTCATAAACGTCTTGGAAAATATCTTTAAAACGGCCGTCATAATATTTCAGGATCGTGTTCTTGGTCGACAGATACACCGGCCATTCGCGGGTTACGCCGTAGTTCAGCGATGCGCGGGCGAAGTCGCGGATTGAATCGTCGAGGTTATACATCGCCATCGCAACGCCCGAAGACGGATAGCGGAACACTTCTTCGTCGATTGTGCGGCCATCATCGCCGTCCCAAACGAGCCGCAAAGTTCCGGGCCCCGGCACCAAAAAGTCTGTGGCGCGGTATTGGTCACCAAAAGCATGACGACCGATGACAATCGGATCGGTCCATCCGGGGATCAGGCGCGGTACGTTCTGGATGACGATTGGTTCGCGGAAAACCACGCCACCCAAAATGTTGCGGATCGTGCCATTTGGTGATTTCCACATTTTCTTAAGGTCAAACTCTTCAACGCGGGCTTCATCAGGTGTGATCGTCGCGCATTTGACGCCGACACCGTATTCGCGGATTGCATTGGCCGATTCGACGGTAACCTTGTCGTCGGTCTGGTCACGATATTCCATGCCAAGGTCATAATATTTCAGGTCAATATCAAGATAAGGCAGGATCAGCCGCTCACGTATCCATTCCCAAATGATGCGGGTCATTTCGTCGCCATCAAGTTCGACGACCGGATTTTTGACCTTGATTTTTGCCATGATTTTTGGGCTTTCCGCTACGGATGAATTTTGTTTCAGCCGCGCCATAGCAATATTTGGCGTTAGTTCAACTGCCAGACCTTATACGCCACGAAAACCCAAGGTAGCGGTTGTAACATAGCGTTGCACCGACTAGTTAGAAGGGATGAGTAGACAAGAACTAACCAACCGGGGCACCGGGGTCGCAAAATGGTCGTTTCCTCCAGTCCATCCAGAAGGACGCAAATTCGGGCTTATCGCAGGAGCGATAACGTTGGTCTTTGCCTTCATGGCTTGGGAAACGCTTGCCTGGCCGATGGCCGGTATCACAGCTTGGACACTCATGTTTTTCCGCGATCCGGCGCGCACGACGCCGACCGATGACCGTTTCATCGTCGCACCCGCCGATGGTTTGGTGACATTGATCGAAATCGTTTCGCCCCCGCCAGAACTGCGCGGTCCCGACGGACTGGGTGATCAGCCGATGACACGGGTTTCTATCTTCATGAGCGTGTTCGATGTTCACATCAACCGCACCCCGATCCGCGGCACGATCAAACGCGTGGTCTATATCGCCGGTAAATTCCTCAACGCTGACCTCGACAAAGCCAGCGAAGAGAATGAACGGCAGCATTTTCTTGTCGAGCGCAGCGACGGCGTGCGTATCGGCTTTACCCAGATCGCGGGGCTGGTTGCGCGGCGGATAGTCGCCTTTGTCAAAGAGGGCGATAGCGTCGCCAATGGCCAGCGCGTTGGCCTGATCCGCTTTGGTAGCCGCGTTGACGTGTATTTGCCGCAAGGCACGGCATCACGCGTTATCAAGGGTCAGCGCTGCGTAGCCGGTGAGACAATACTCGCCGAGCTGGGCGTCGATCAAGACCTGATCGCCATCAACCACTGATGGACGACACCCGCATTAGGCCTGGTATTTCACTTCGGGCACTGGCACCCAACGCAGTGACCGCAATGGCGCTATGCACTGGTCTGTCAGGCGTGTGGTTTGCAATGCAGGAGCGGTGGGATGCTGCGTTGATCGCAGTTGTCGTTGCCGGTGTGCTCGACGCTATGGATGGCCGGATTGCGCGGTTGTTGAAGGGCGAAAGCCGGTTCGGAGCAGAACTGGACTCGCTGTCGGACGTCATTGTATTTGGTGCGACGCCAGCGCTCATCATCTACAGCTGGGCAATCAAGCCGTTGCAAAATGTCGACCCACCGCGCTTTGGCTGGACGATTTGTTTGTTTTTCGTCCTTTGTGCCGCACTCAGGTTAGCGCGTTTCAATGCGCGGATCGACAATGATGATCAGCCGCACAAGTCTGCGGGTTTCAATACAGGCGTACCGTCACCGGCTGGGGCAGGGCTCGCATTATTGCCATTGACGGTTTGGTTAGAGACCAAGGCTGACTGGGCTATGGACTGGCGTTTGGTCGGGCCTTGGCTGTTACTCTGCGCCGTCCTGATGGTTTCCAATGTAGCGACGTTTAGCTGGTCTTCGCTGAAGATCCGCCCGGCATGGCGGTTCATTGCGTTGGCCGTAGTCGGGTTGATTGCGGCAATGCTGATCGCCGAGCCTTGGATCGCGCTGATTATCATCAGCATTCTGTATGCTGGCCTTATCCCGTTGAGCATGTTGAGCTACGCCAAAGTAAAACGCGCGCGCAAGGCTTCTGCACAAGCGGCTTGACGTCAGCAGCGACGGGTTTATGTTCGCACTTCGTTCTAGTAATGGAGTTACACTTGGAACCGTGGATTGTCTTTTTAATTGTTGTAGTTGCGCTTTTAATTGGCGCGGTAATCGGCTGGTTGGCAGGTACTAGAAAGTCAAATCTTGGCGCTGAAACGATTCATCAACTCCGAACCCAGCTGGATTCAGTAGTTGCTGAACGTGAAGCCGCAAACAACGATCTTGCTGCTGCTAAGGATAAACTTGCTCGGACGGAGACATCGTTGGTCGAGCGAGAACGATCTTTCGAAGATCAGCTTCGAGTGTTGGGGGAAGCGAAAGAAACGCTTTCCGCCCAGTTTAATGAAATTGGCAAAAAAGTTCTCGGTGATGCGCAAGAGCAGTTTCTCAAACGGGCAGAAGAACGCTTTCATCAAGCCGGTGAGACCAGCGAAGCAAAGCTTAAACTGCTGCTGTCTCCAATGGGCGAGGCACTGAATTCATATAAGTCTCAAGTTGAGAAAGTCGAAAAAGACCGTGCAGAAGCCTATGGCGATTTGAAAGGCTTGATCGGTGAAATGAAACAGGGCCAAGAACGCGTTCAGAGTGAGGCCACCAAAATCATAAATAGTCTACGTACAGGTCCAAAAACCAGTGGT
>JANMPK010000285.1:0-3005 GCA_031369825.1 Sphingomonadales bacterium | reverse complement strand
TGATCCGCGAAATCAGCTATGTGCTTCCCGACGACAGAAGAGAGATGAAGGCCACACGTTATTTGAACTGGCGGATCAACCGGCAGGTCAATGCCGAGGACACCGAACTGATATCGCGGGTGCAACACGGCATGGCTTCGCGCAGTTTCTCCGTCGGGCCATTGTCCGAAAAGGAAGTATGCCTGCGCCATTTCTGCCAGCGCATCCGACACATCATTCCCGAAGCAAGGTCTGAACAGCGACCGCAATCTGGCTGGAGCCGCACATGACACAGAAATATGACTCCGTGATAATTGGTGCCGGACATAACGGCCTTGTCTGCGCCTTCTACTTGGCTCGTGCTGGTCTGAAAGTCCGTATCGTCGAGCGCCGCGATGTCGTTGGCGGGGCAGCGGTCACCGAGGAGTTCCACCCTGGTTTCCGCAACTCGGTGGCAAGTTACACCGTCAGCTTGCTGCAACCCAAGGTCATCGCCGACATGAAGCTCGCCGATCATGGCTACCGCGTGATCGAACGACCTATCTCGAACTTCTTGCCGCAAGAAGATGGCGGTTACCTGAAACTCGGTGGCGGGCTTGAACGGACGCAAAAGGAGTTCGCCCGCTTCTCCGAACACGACGCCCGGGTTTTACCCGAATATTACGAGATGCTGGAGGGCGTTGCGGATGTGCTACGTGACCTCGCACTCAAATCTCCGCCCAACGTTGGGGGCGGGATCAAGACGTTGATAGATGGTGCGTTGCAAGGCCGCGGCTTGATGAAGCTCAGCCTAAGCCAGCAACGCGATGTGCTTGAACTCTTTACCAAATCCGCCCGAACCTTTCTTGACTCATGGTTCGAAAGCGAAGCGGTAAAGGCGGCATTCGGCTTCGACGCCGTGGTCGGCAATTATGCCAGCCCCGATACCCCCGGCAGTGCCTATGTCCTGCTCCACCACGTCTTTGGCGAGGTGAATGGCAAGAAGGGCGCATGGGGCCATAGCGTTGGCGGCATGGGTGCGATTACGCAGATGATGGCCAAGGTGTGCGTTGATCTCGGCGTCGAGATCAGCCTCGAAACGCCAGTCTCTAGGGTCATTGTCGACGGTGGAAAGGCCGTTGGCGTTCGCCTTGAAACCGGCGAAGAAGTCATGGCGCCCCGCGTCATTGCCAATGTGGGTCCAAAAATCCTGTACGAACGCATGTTCGACGACAGCGATCTGCAGCCCGAATTCAAGCGCCGCATCAAGGCGTTCAAGGCGGGCAGTGGCACATTCCGGATGAACGTCGCGCTTTCGGAACTCCCCCGTTTTACCTGCCTGCCAGAACTTGGCGAGCATCATCAATCAGGCATCATCATTGCACCGACGCTCGACTATATGGACAAGGCGTTTCTCGATGCGAAAGAACATGGCTGGTCGCAAAAACCGATAGTCGAGATGCTTATTCCCTCAACAGTTGACGACAGCCTCGCACCCTCCGGCCAGCATGTCGCCAGTCTGTTCTGCCAGCAATTCGCGCCGGATCATGATTGGGATGCAGACGAAGGCAAAGCTGCGGACACCATCATCGACACCGTAGAGGCCCACGCCCCGGGTTTTCGCGCATCTATCCTTGGCCGCCAGATACTCAGCCCCAAAGGCCTCGAACGCAAATTCGGACTGGCTGGTGGCGACATCATGCACGGTAATATGAGTCTTGATCAGCTATGGGCGGCGCGGCCCGTGCTGGGCAACGGCGCATATCGCGGCCCCATGAAGGGCCTCTATATGTGCGGTGCAGGCACTCACCCCGGCGGCGGCGTTACCGGTGCCCCGGGTCATAACTGTGCAGCCGAAATACTTGCCGAACGCAGTTTCATAGGGCGCATACTGCGGCGGGCCTAAGCGGAAAAAGCCGGACCAAATAGGCCCGGCTCTCCCCTCCCCCTGTCACTAGCGTGACAAACTATTTAGAATTTCGTTCCTAGCTTCAACCCAAATTGCTGGGGCTTCGTGGGATATGCCCGCGCTGCATTCAGACAAGATGTAAGACCGCACGCTGAATTCAAAGAGAGAATTCCACGCTTATCGAATGCGTTAATCAAAAACATCTCAACATTCCAATTTCCGATGACGGTTCCAGCGGAAAAATCAAACGTCTCAAATCCCTTGGTGACGCCGGCGGCCGCAAACTCGGCGTCAGTCAGGAAAGATCGCGTGCCACCTTGGTAAGAGGCTGATCCTTGCAAAAACGCTTCGAGTGATCCCAACGGGAACTCGTATCGTGCTGTCAAATTGCCTTTGAATTTAGGTTGAACCGGCAGGCGTGTCCCACGTGGTGCATCTGGCGTGCCTGCAATTGGCTGGCCTTGCGGGTTGATTGGACCAAAATCGGTTGCAAGCTTGGCATCAATATAGGTTCCTGACCCGGTAAGCGTTAGTCCGCCGAGCGACAGCGCAAAATCACCCTCTATACCATATACGCGGGCATCTCCCACATTATAGGTCTGCGTCACACCATTCAGTCCAATAGGCGCAATACCAAATTGAACATCCTTCCACTTTTCATAAAAAACAGCGCCGTTAAAACGCAATCGCCGGTCAAGCAAACTGGTCTTCCAACCAATTTCGTAATTGGACAGTGTATCAGCAACATACGGTATAACGTCAGGACGGCGATTATTGCCGCCGGGGCGGAACCCGGTTGAATAGGTGGCGTAGAGCAGCTTATCCTCGTCCACTTGCCAGCTGACATTAAACTTATGAGTTTCGCCTGATTGGTCTTGCTTCAAAGGTTTTGAGCTAAGCGCGCTCGCGGCGATATTGATACAAGGAACACTTGTGTCTGTTGTGGGCTGGCAGAAGAATAGAGGACGGCTGCCGCCATTGGTCGGATCGTCAGCATTGCGCTGGAATCCGGAAAATCCGTACAACGAATTGGTTGCGATAAAGCCGCGAATACCAGCGGTCAACTTAATGGTCTCACTCAGATCATAGCTTGCCTCGGCAAATGCCGCGTAATCTTTATCCGCGCGTAAAATCCGCG
>JANMPK010000283.1:0-4888 GCA_031369825.1 Sphingomonadales bacterium | reverse complement strand
TTCATCGAGAAACAGCAGCTTGGAAGGCGAAGCGAGCGCGCGGGCGAGCACAAGGAAACCGCGTTGCCCACCGGACAGATTACGGCCGCGTTCACCAGTTGCACGGTCAAAGCCGCCATCATCACGGCCTAGAAACTCATCGGCACCAACGCGGCGCAGGGCATTAATCAGTTCAGCGTCGGATGCGTTGGGCGAACCCAAAAGCAGATTGTCCTTTATGGAACCACTGAAAAGCTCTGAATCCTGACCGACAAAACGCAATTGAGAGCGCAAGTCGATGGGCCGAAATTGCCGGTTGTCGAGGCCATCGACCAAGACTGCGCCGCTATCAGGATAATAAAGCCCGCAGATCAGGCGACCGAGTGTCGATTTGCCCGAGGCGACACGACCGATGATAGCAATTTTCTCGCCCGGTTGAATTTCGAGGTTGATTCCCGACAGCGCATCGCGGCTGCTTTGCGGATAAGCAAAAGCGGCCTCCTCAAGTTTGATATGGCCTTCGAGCACACTGGGCACGACCGTGTTGCTGCCAAACCCGCGTTCGTCTTCCTTCTCCATCAATAGCCCTATGCTATCGAGAACGGTTAGAGCCTGCCGCCCACGGGTCATCAGGAACGCCAGCTGTCCAGCAGGAGCGAGCGAACGACCGGCCAACATCACAATAGCGATAATTGCACCCATCGATATTTTTCCGGCATCAAAAAGATAGAAACCGCCGATGACCAGAGCAATGCTCGTGAACTGCTGACAAACACTTGCAAGTGTCACCGAAATGGCACCCAGTTGGCGCAGTCGTTCCTGGGTTTGCGCGCTCATCCGGGCAAGATTGCGCCAACGGCCGATCATCCGGCCTTCTGCTGCACATGCCTTTAAAGTCTCTGAGCTGCCGATTGCTTCGACCAGCAAGCTATGCTGCAATCCGGCATCGGCCTGCGCATCCAGCGTTGCAGCAGTCATCTTGCGCTGCAAGATCGCACCGGCAAAATACATGATGCCGATGATAACCAGCGGCACCATAGCGAGCCATCCCGCCAATAAAGCAATCATAGCCAAAAAAACCACCAAGAATAATAAGTCTACAAGCAAAACAGCGGTTGTTGACGCAAAGAAATCGCGCACAATTTCAAATTCCGAAACACGGCGCGCAAGCTTTCCGGTGTCACCCGAACGATCAGACAATGGGAGATTAACCAGCTTGCCAAATATCTTTTCAGAAAGCTTCAGATCAAGCTTACGGCCCAACTCGTCAAGCAGATTGGCACGGGCAAGACGGAGTGCAAATTCCAGTGCAAAGGCCAGTAATACTCCAATTGCCAGAACCCATAAAGTCGATACTGCCCGGTTCGGGATGATCCTGTCATACACATTCATCGAAAATAGCGGCAACGCAAAGGCCAGGATATTAATCAGGAAAGCAGCGCCAAAAACGGGGTAAAACTCCCGCTTAACTTTAGTCAATTCGCTCCAAAACCAGTTGTCTTGGGCGCTCTTTGCCCAGCCTTCATCGCCACTACGCAAGCGTGCGGCATTTCCTTGCACATGAAGTGCTTGGCCGACATACAGAGATGCCAAATCTTGCAGATCAACCCACGCCGGTTCGTTACTGCCGGATTTCCAAACAAGCGCTTGGTCTTTGCTGGCTTCGTATATGATTGCAACATTATCGTCATTCAGACGGATAAGCGCCGGCAAATGCTTTGATTTTTTCGGCAAGGCACCACCGGGCAGTTCAGTTGCCTGTAAACCTGCCAATTCCAAAGCATTTTCTGCCTGATGAAATGGCAATTTCCCATTGGTGTTTAACGGCAATGTCTGGAACAGACTGCCCGGGTCAGGCATGTCATATTCCCGGGCTAACCTGGTGACCGCCGCAACCAGCGGGTCAGGCTGGGCGGTCGTTACTGCACTCAATGCTTCGGCCAAATTGTCTTCTAACAGGCTATTCACAAAATTCCCCAATTTGGCCGAAAAGCGCTAATCTGCGCTTAACGGGGGTACCGTCGGCGCTGCAACTCGGCAGGCGCTGGCGGACCATAATCGAACCGGCCCCGGGCATCAGATACGCCCGCTGCAGGAGCAGACAAGCCCAAAGAGTTGAGCAGCTTATTGGTTGCCGCCAACACCTGATATTCCGAAAACTGTTCGGAGAAACGTGCAGTTTCTAAACGGACCTGCACATTATAGCGCGTGTTTTGTGCATCGAGCACGTCAAGCAAAGAACGCCGCCCGACATTGAATTGCTCGCGGTATGATAACAGCAAATCGTCGCTGACACGGCTTTGTGTTTCGAGTTCATCCTCGATCTTACGCTGTGTTGACATGCTATTCCATGCCCGCCTGACATCTTCTTCGGCGAAACGGCCGACTTCGTGCAGACGGAAACGGGCTTCGCTCGAACGACGGACCATTTCCTGGACCTTCGCACGGTTGATGCCACCATCAAAAATGTTCCAACGCATAACAACGCGGGCCTGCACATCATTGGTTTTGCCGTTGAAGCCGTCAATATCCTCGCCAACCCGGCCGCGTGCTTCGACGCCTATTGTGGGGTAAAGATCGCCGTTGGCTTTTTCCACCATTGCGTGGGCAGCATCAACATCGGCCGAGGCTTCCTTTACCTTTGGATTATTCTGTCGAGCTTCGCTAACCGCGTCCCCCAAACTAGGGCTAACCGCTGCTTTAAGCGATTGTGGCATTGCAGCACCAGCCACGCTCAGGCCAGTCAGTGTTTGCAGGCTGATTTGCGCATTGATCAAAGCTTCCTGTGCCTCTGTATGGCGAACCAATGCTGCTTGCAGGCGTTCCTGCGCTTGCTGTTGATCGGCTATGCTGATTGAACCTTGCTGAACGCCTTGTCCCAGATCGCCGACCAGATTGCGGTGAAATGTGACATTGTCATCGGCAGCCGCGACAATCCTCTGCTGTAACAAGATATCGAGATATTGGCGGGAGACCAAAAGGGCTGTATTTTCTGATCGTTCCGCGACGCGCAGCGCGGCTCCATCAGTGCGAGCCGCCTGGCGTAGCAATTCACCGTGCCGGCGACCAAAATCGACTAAAGTTTGTTCAGCGCTGATGCCGGCTTCGAGCGGATAAAGCGCATCGTCTTCGATACCCAAGGTCCGCCGTGTCGGATTTTCGATGCGGCGAATGCCTGCGGATGCTTCGATATCGACGCGTGGCAGATAAAGCCCCTGCGCCTGTTCGCGTTCAAATTCGATCGCTTCTTTATTCATGATTGCCTGATTGATTTCAGGGCTGGTTTCCAAAGCAGCGGCAATCGCCTGCTCAAGTGTAACTACGCCTGAATTATCCGTCGCCATGCCGGTCGCCTGAACGGCGGCTGCGGTAGCCGAAGCGGTGTCAAAAAAGACATATTGCGGTGCGTCCGGTAGAATAACTGTTCCCGGTGCACCGACCACAGGGCTCGACGCCGGCGCCACTTCCGCAATCGCAACAGCTTGCGAAACAGCGGGCACTTCGGCAGCAGCAATTGCTGGCTCAAATGTGCTTGATGTTGCAGCGTCAACTTCTGGCGCTATTTCAGCCAAGGCCAGCGTCGCAAGCGGCAAAGCAGCCATTGCAGGTGTTGCCTCAACGAAAGGAGATGCAGCCACTAATTCTGGCAACGGCTGCACGGCATCCACAGTCAACGCCGTTACAAGATCGGCACCTTCAGGACCGGGGACTGCGGGAGCATCGGCGACAATCGCGGACGGGATCAGCACAGCAGAAGCCACCGCATCGTCGCCACTTATAGTGTTCACGGTTAACGCCGCGATTGAAACGGGTGCCAATGCGACTGCATCGACTATACTCTCAACCGGAGCAGGTGTCGCAAAATCCGCAATTATAGGGGCAGACTTCAATGCCGGGGCAATTTCGGGTGCAACAATATTGACGTTCTGCACAGACGGCATGGCCAAAGCCGCCGCTGTGATTGCCGGAGCGACATCTTCAAATGACATGATGTTTTCAGAATCGGCAGTCAAGACAGAGCTCATCGTTGCTACAGAAGCCGTGAAAAGTAGAATGTTACGTGTTTTCATTGTTCTTCTCCCTCTCAATTGCTTGCCGTTACTTCGACACGGCGATTGGTCGGATTACGTTCACCGTCAGCAGTGCTGACTTTCGGTTCGGCTTCACCCCGGCCAGATACAGTCAGAGCGCTGCTGTTGATGCCCGCTTCCTGCATCCGTGCGGCAACTGCGTCTGCGCGACGCCGCGATAATGGATCATTATAGCTGTCTGCACCGGAACGGTCGGTATGGCCAACAATGGTGAAGCGGCTCCAACCGCAAGGCACCATATTCTCCGAAACAAAGTTGATTGTTTCTTGGGTGTTCGCAGGAAGCGCAACCGAGTCCCAGTCAAAGAAGAAGGTTGCGGCCAGCGGACTGTCGCATGCCGCAGTGCGCGGACGCGGCGCAGGTGGTTCTGGCATGGCAACAACCGGTACCGCTGGTGCCGGTTGTGTCATTAACCGGTGGTATTTCTCACACCGTGTCAGGCTTTCCTTGTCACGGGTTGATGTTTTCAGAAAACCGGTGGCAATACCGCACCAGACTTTGGCTTCCGAAGCATAGGTATAAGCGCTGCCAGCGATCGGAATCATGGTAGCGAATTCGCTGTAACACAATCCTGCAAACGCGCACCCCACGGCGGCGATAATGAAGCTTAAAACAACAGCAGGACCGGCGTTATTGGCGGCTGCCACGCCGGTTAGCGAAAACAATCCGGCACCGATGATGGCTCCGATCCCTAATGCGACTAACTGAGTTGACCCCAGTGTTCGCTTCAGGCTTTCGTGTTCGGCGTCGGCCAGAATCGCCTTAAGTGGCTTGACGGCAAAGAGGCTCATTAGTGGTGAGGATAACACTAAGCAGGC
>JANMPK010000281.1:0-4889 GCA_031369825.1 Sphingomonadales bacterium | reverse complement strand
CCGTGTCTCAGTCCCAGTGTGGCTGATCATCCTCTCAGACCAGCTAAGGATCGTCGCCTTGGTGAGCTTTTACCTCACCAACAAGCTAATCCTACGCGGGCTCATCCTTTGCCGATAAATCTTTGGTCTTTCGACATCATACGGTATTAGCAGTAATTTCTCACTGTTATTCCGTAGCAAAGGGCAGATTCCCACGCGTTACGCACCCGTGCGCCACTAACCGTCCAACCGAAGTTGGGGGTTCGTTCGACTTGCATGTGTTAAGCATGCCGCCAGCGTTCGTTCTGAGCCAGGATCAAACTCTCAAGTTTGAGCCAAAACGAAACTGGCACGGTATAAATACCGCTAACCAATTATGTTTGAATTTTAAGGACCCGTTATTTGCACAAGGTCATTACATATATGGATATATGCGTAAGGACATATGCGCGTAACGAGCTAATTTATAACCAAGCACCCGGAGCCTTAAAACCCCCGGACCTGGCGCCGCCGCCCACATGTCCCTTCATCTTATTATCACAATGTCAAAGAGCCGCCCCTCTTTCGAAGAACCGCCGACAAAAAAGCGGACACCTATGGTTCCCTGATATTGCTACCAGAGGAGTAGGTGACCTATTTGTTGGCGACCAGACCGCAGAAACGCTTGCTTCCCATCCGGTGAACAGGCCTCTAGAGGTGGTTTCGGATTCGGTCAACAGCCATTTGCAATTTTATTACAAAAAAAATGCAGTGAGGCTGACAGCGAGGCTTTGGTAAGCTTTTGCCCTTATAAAGCATGCCGATGACTATTGAGACCCCATTTGGTGAACATCCTGCTGAAGACTTCGGACGTCGCGTGAAATCCGCGGTTTTCTGGCGTTCGGGCACTCAGATCCTCTCACAGCTAATCAGCTGGGGAGCGACGCTGGCAGTAATCCGAATCCTTGAGCCAAGCGATTACGGCCTGTTTGCCATGACCTCGGTTGTCCTCGTCTTTCTTAACTTTCTTAACGGTTATGGCTTCGTGTCAGCACTGATCCAGTCGGACAAGGTTGAACAGATTAGGATTCGGCAGGCTTTTGGTATGCTGATTCTGCTGAATGGTGGGCTGGCTCTGATCCAGCTATTCGTTGTTGCTCCGTTGGCAGCTGCCTATTTCGAAGAACCTGTCGTCGCGGATATGCTGCGCTGGCAATCACTAATCTATCTGGCGACGCCGTTCCTTATATTACCCGAAGCAATGCTGACTCGGAATCTGGAGTTCAAGAAGCCCGCCATCGTTAATCTGACCTCCGCCTTTATTGGCGCAGTGGTTGCCCTGACTATGGCGCTCAATGATTACGGCGTATGGACTTTGGTATTTGCGCCAATCGCGATTTTCTGGACGCGCGCACTTGCGCTTATGCTGGTAACGCGTTTCTGGGTCTCGCCCAGCTTCAATTTCAAAGGTGCAGGCAGCATCTTTACGTTCGGCACGATGATGTTGATCAGCCACGGCTTCTGGATAATCCAAAGCCAGGTCGATATTTTCATCGCCGGGCGGCACTTCGACAACCACGACCTTGGCCTTTATGCAGAGGCGTTGTTCCTGACGCAGATTTTTGCTGCGAAGTTCGTACCTCCGCTGAACGAAGTCGCCTTTCCGGCCTATGCCCGGTTACAGAACGACCGCGCGGCACTGTCGGCCGGGTTTCTGAAAGCCGTTCGCCTTATAATGCTGATATCCTGTCCGCTCTATTTGGGGATGGCGGTGACCGCTTACCCGCTCGTCGAGGTGGTAATGGGGCCGAAATGGGTCGAGGCATCGCCATTGGTGGCGGTGCTGGCACTGGCAATGCCAGTCATGACGCTACAGATATTATTCCACCCTGCACTCAACGCACTGGGCATGCCGCAGATTACCTTGCGCAATTCAATTTTTGGCGCGGTGCTGATGCCGACCGTTTATCTTTATGCGGTGCAATATGGCTCGATAGGGCTGGCATGGGGGTGGCTGGTGTCATTTCCTATTTTGCTCTGCTTCACAATATATCAGGCCCGACCACATGTCGGCTTCACCATAAGCGGGCTGATCGCCGCGGTGTTGCCCGGGTTAGGGGCTGCACTGGCGATGGGGGCGGTCGTATGGATCGCCGACCGCTATCTTGTGATGATGATCTGGCACGAAATGCCGGCACTGCTACATCTTGCCCTGCTCACCAGCGTCGGGGGGGCGATTTATACCGGACTATTATGGTTCGGTGCACGGCAGACGTTTCTTGAGGTCGTCAACCTCGTTTTTAAACGCAAACCGCCAGAACCTGTTACGCTTTGAGCAACCCGATCTCGATCAGCCGTTCGCGCAAATAGTCATCGGCGAGAATAGGTTCAGGGTAAAGGTTCGGATTGTCGGCGCTCACACAACCCGGCAATGTTGCAATCGGAAAGTCCGATCGCAAATGCAAAAAGAACGGCATCGAATAGCGGCTATATTTTGAACGCTCACCCACGGGGTTGACCACGCGGTGGGTGGTCGATGGCAGCACATGGTTGGTCAGCCGCTGCAACATATCACCGACATTCACAGCAATCCCGCCAGCCGGAGGCGCCACGCTCATCCAGCTGCCGTCGGGTCGCAGGATTTCGAGACCGGCCTCTTCGGCACCCAACAACAAAGTGATGAGGTTGATATCCTCGTGCGCGCCTGCACGAATGCAGTCTTCGGCGTCGCCAGCAATCGGCGGGTAATGCAACAGGCGCAGGATCGAGTTGCCATCCTCGATTGCCGGATCGAACCAGTTAGCAGGCAAACCTAGATATAGCGCAATAGACGACAATATCCGCGCGCCCACCTTATCCATCTCGGCAAAGAGCAACTGAAATGTCTCTTTAAATTCAGATACTTCTGGCCAGATATTGGGCAACATCGAGCTTGCCAGCGGACTACAGGACGCGACATCACGACCGACATGCCAGAATTCCTTCAAATCATGATGCGCGGCACCTTTGGCAATTTCGGTCTTGAACGGCGTGTACCCGCGCTGTCCGGCAATGCTCGCGTCAAAGCCTTTACGCTTTTGCGCATCGGTTTGATCAAACAGTTCTTTGGTCAACGTCCATGCCTTGGCGACCAAAGTGGGGTCCAGACCGTGATCGACGACGGTAGCAAAGCCATAGGTCTTGAACGAATCGCCGAGTTGCTGGCCGAGTGCTTCGGCATCGTTAGAGGCGAGAGAAATAACAGGCATCTGTGTCATGGACATCCAGATAGTGCCTGCCTTAAAGCGTTGCCAGCAAAATTCTGGAGAATGTGGTGGCAAAACAATATTGGCTGATGAAGTCCGAACCCGACGCCTATAGCTGGGACGATCTGGTCGCGCAGAAAGAGGGAATGTGGGACGGCGTCCGCAATCACACTGCCGCGATTAACCTCCGCGCGATGAAAGTCGGTGATGAGGCATTTTTCTATCACAGCAATATTGGGCTTGAGATTGTCGGCATCATGACCATCAGCCAGGAATATTTCATCGACCCGACCGATGAGAAAGCGCGTTTTGTTGCGGTCAAGGTCAAGCCGGTGCGCAAGATTGCCAGCCCGGTCACGCTGAAAACCATCAAGGCCAATCCCAAATTGGCCGGGATGCAATTGATCCGCCAATCGCGTCTATCTGTCGCTCCGGTTGCTCCCACCGAGTGGAAAGAGATATTAAAAATGGCGGGTGAAAAAATCTAAAAATATTTAACGCAAGGACGCAAAGCAGAGCTGCCATCTTAATAATCTTCGCGCTCTTCGCGTTAAACAAATCTCGCCCAATACTCACATTCATCCTAGCCAGAGAGACAAGCATTGCCTAAAATAGCCATCCTAATCCCCGCTGAAGATTATGAAGAAGACTGGTCGGTGCTTAAGGCCGATTATCTGAGGCTGTTCGGCGACGCGGTAACGTTCCGTCGTTGGACTGAACCCGGCGACCTGTCTGGTTTCGATCTGGTATCGCCGCTCATTGCATGGGGATATCAGCGCGATTGCCCGATGTGGTTTGCATTGCTCGACCGCCTGGAAGCTGAGGGCATCAACGCATGCAATCCGGTAAGCGTATTGCGCTGGAACAGCGACAAAGCCTATCTGGCGGAACTAGACGCGGCAGGCATCGCCACCGTTCCCACTCGGCTAAGCGAAGCGCTGGATGCGGCGGCGCTGGGTGAAGCGCGAGCGGATTTCGGCACGGACATTCTTGTTGTCAAACCGCCGATCTCTGGCGGAGCGGATGGCACGTTTCGCTTGGCTGCCGCCGACGCGGTTCCTGCATCGGTCGCGGGTCAGCGGATGATGATCCAGCCCTTCCTTCTGGCAATCGCGGCGGAGGGCGAATATTCGCTGTTCTATTTCGGCGGCGTATTCAGCCATTCGATCATCAAACGCCCCGCCGCCGGAGACTTCCGCGTGCAGGACCAGTTTGGCGGTTATGAAGAGGCGATTGAGGCACCGGACATGGCCAAAGCTTTGGCTGTTGCGGCGCTAAAGGTCACATCGGCGATCACCAGCACCGGTGACTTGGCCTATGCCCGTGTCGATATGCTGCGCGGCGATGACAGCCATTTCCGTCTGATGGAACTTGAGCTGATCGAGCCAAGCCTGTTCCTGCGTTTTGCCCAGGACAGTGGAGTGGCTTTTGCCAAAGCGATAAAGGCGCGATCCTAGCCCGTCCGATAATCCGCAATCACCTCTCCGCAGGCGCGCAATTCTTCTTATGCCACATGTATTCTTCTGTCCAAAACCATCCCTGTTTTCGGAGTGCCAAAATCAACTCCAAGACATAAGTATGTCTTTCACCGTTTACGACTTTTTCTTTGATGTTGAGGACGAAACTACCTGTTGGCTTCAACACCCGTTGCAGTTCAGCACTAATGGGCAGGAACCACTCGACATA
>JANMPK010000209.1:0-5613 GCA_031369825.1 Sphingomonadales bacterium | reverse complement strand
TGCCAGCCCGGGTTGCGTGCGGAGACGGCCGCGTCGAGCGCCTTGAAGAGATTGGCATCGGGCCTGTTTAGAAGATCGCGAGCGCTGAAATCGGCGGCCATCACGCAGGCGAGCTGATCGGTTGCGGTGCCGTTGGCTTTTGTCGCCTCGGACAGCCCGTCCTTTTTCAGCGGCACAACTTTGCCGCCGCGGTTGCCCGAATTACGGCCTTGCCAATAGGCCCTGCGCCCGGCCCGCTTCTGCCCCTCGATCAGCCGCTCCACCGCGATACCCAACACTGCTCCCACCGCCAACACGGCGATGAGCACCAAAGGCCTGTCGATCAGAGCAAGAATTTCCGGCGGCATATTCGCCTTATGCCATAAAATATTCAAAAAATCCTTTCCTACAATGTTCATACTATGTTCTAATCGCCGCCATGACGAACGACTCACTCAACCCCCACGAGCCCGACCTTAGCGGCACCATCTTCGACTTCACGCCCGTCCCGCTTGAACGGGTGCGTTCCAACGGTTGGTCTCCGCTCGTGCAAAAACGCTTTATCTATGCCCTGTCGGTCATGGGGTCGGTTGGCGCTGCTGCCCGTGCGGTGGGGATGGGGCGGGTGTCGGCCTATCGGTTACGCGAGCGTGCGGGCGCGGAAAGCTTTGCCGCTGCGTGGGACGAGGCGATCAGCCTCGGGCGTACGCGGCAATATAGCGTGGCGATGGAGGCGGCGCTGAACGGCGTCACCACGGTGAGCATCCGGCGGGGTGGTTCGGTTTCGGTCACGGGCGGGCCGGATATGAGCGTCATCCGCTCCGTTCTGCGCGAAACGCCTGAGCAGCGTGGCGCGGGATATTAAAGCAACAAAGGATACAAAAGCGATCGGCATTATGTAGGAGTTACAGGAAGGGCAGCCCATCGTCCACTAGGCGGGCGCTGTGATCGTTAAGCTGTTTTTGGCCGCGATGTTGGCCATGATAGCGGGAAGGGCGTTAGGTCATCAAGCTTTGCCCTATGGGAGTGAAATCACTTTCAATTCCGATCCATCTGTCGTCTTCAACTCGAAAACCTTCATAGATTTGATCAAGCCTGTAGGGTTTAACGCCGTGCTCCTGAGTAACTTGGCCGAGCATGTAGGATTGAGCAGTCTGACAGAACTCGGCCTCTGTTCCAGGGTCATAGCAAATCGACACGCAGACCGAGGCAAAGGCGTTGTCCGAGGTACAGAGCAGGCGGAACGTATGTTTTCCTTTGGGTGCAATATTGATTCCGTGAATTTTTCTCCGCTTTCTTGCATTTGCGAAAAACTGATCTTCGTAAGAGTTCATGTTTTCGCCCATCGAGTAAGCGGTTTCCCAATGGGACACGTTGAGCGCTGGCATTACTCCAGAATTGCAGACAGTCAGTTCGATTTTTACCCAGATCATCGGCTCATCGACCGAGCCAAGGCCAATCAATTCTACCCTCATTTCTTCAAATTGAATCCAAGGTCTTTGACCCGATCGAGCAATTTCGTTGGCGTCCTGCATCGCTTTAGTAGCTTTTCCGGTATCCTCAACAGCTTCGCGAGTGAGCATAATTTGCCAAAGCAAAAAGCCGGTGCCGACCATAGTTACGACCGTGCCAACGGCACTGACACACAGTATCCAGAACGACCAAAGCGCGCTGGCCTCCTGCGCAGCCAAATCACGGCGCTCACGTTCAGTGCCTTCGTCGGGTTCGGGATTGGATGCTATGGATTGGGCCAAGTAGGGAAGTCCCGCTCGGTCGGTATCAACTTGTTGTGGACAACGCTGTTTGGCGTAGGATGCACTATTGCTGGGTTCTGCGCATTGATGGCTATAATGGCCGTAGCTTAAACTAGCGGTATACAGGCCTAAGCAAAAAGTCAGAAAAAGAGTTAATCCGCCAATCGCAGCGAAGACGCTCCAATACTTTCCATTGCTGCGATCAAGAACCATGCTGGAAACGCCCCCCGGTTGATCTTTACCGTGATTGACCCTTCCGATTCTGGCAAGCCCATTGCTGTCAGGCGCTCGGCTAGTTCCTTGTAACCGACGCCAGCCCGTTTCAGTTCTGACTTCAAATACCGCTTTGCCCTGTCCGCAAAGTCTGCGCTCGTTGCTGCCATGATAGGTTCCTTTGTGTGCGAAACCTAACATATATGTTATTTCACCTATTGCAAGTGTTAGCCAAATACATTACACATCTGTTATACAAGCTAACGGATGCGACACATGGCACACGGTTCTCACTTTCTACTCTCGGCAAAAGCTCGCACACTGTCACTCAAGACAGTGTTTCAGATGGGCGAGGAAGCCGCTTACAATCTGTTCTGCCAGATGCGCTGGACCGAAACCGATGGGGAAGCATATTGCCCGCGTTGCGGCTGCACCGAAACCTATTCCATCAAGTCGCGCCGCCAGTTCGAGTGCAAGGCTTGCAAGCATCATTTCTCAGTGTCCAGCGGCACGATCTTTGCCAACCGCAAGCTGTCCTACACGGACTTGCTGGCCGCTATCGTGATTTTCGTGAACGGTGCCAAGGGCGTTGCTGCGCTCCAGCTTTCGCGCGATCTGGACTGCCAGTATAAGACAGCATTCGTGCTGACACACAAGTTGCGCGAAGCAATGGCGCGTGAACAGGCGGACTTGCAGTTGAACGGCGTGGTGGAAATCGACGGCGCATATTTTGGCGGATACGTGAAGCCAGCCAATGAAAAGGCAGACCGCAAGGACCGCCGCCTTCTGGAAAACCAGACCGGCAAGCGTCAATGCGTTGTCATCATGCGTGAGCGCGGTGGCCGGTCGCTTCCGTTTATCGTTGCCCGCGAAGGCGACGCCGTTCCTATCGTGCGCGATGTTGTCGGCAACCTTGCCACTATCCATGCCGACGAAGGCACCGGATGGGATGATCTACACGCTGGCTGGGATACGCACCGCGTCAACCATAGCGTGCGCTTCATGGACAAGGGCGTTTGCACCAATCAGGCCGAAAGCTATTTCTCGCGCTTACGCCGGATGGAAGTCGGGACGCACCACCATATCGCTGGCAAGTATCTCAATGCCTATGCAGGGGAAGCTGCTTGGCGCGAAGATCATCGCCGCACCGACAACGGCAATCAGGCTGCTAAGGTTGGCGCAGCCCTTATGGGCGCTGGCGTTAGTCGCCAGTGGGCTGGTTACTGGCAACGGGCCGCATAAGCGACCAACGCAATGGCTTGCCTTCATGCCGCACCATGTCTTTGCCGACGCGCTTGCCTAGCAGCGTATTCATCGAGCCGGATTGCTGATAGAGAATTTTCGGAACAGGCAGCGGCATATCGAGCCGCCTAGTTGTCGCAATTACAATATCGCGGCCTGACATGGGCGCTGTGGCCTCTCTCAATATCGCCAGCGCCGTTTTCAAGCCTTCACCGCGTGATGACCACCTAGACGGCCTGTTAGGCTTCTTGCCCGTTAAATCATCGCCAGACCAATCGTTAGCAAACAGCATGATCGTGTGTTCTAGGTGCATCATGTCAGCGCGTAGCTTTTCGCACTGATTATCCAGTGAAGCTAACTCGCCCTTTATGTGGCGATATTTGTTGTGGAGTGAGTAAAGAACAGGGGATTGTGCCATCCCGTCTTATCCCGCATCATCCCGTTAAATCCCACCCTTCGCTTCCTGTAACTGATACATAATGCCGAAAGCGATGCGCGCATGGGTATCTTTTGTATCTTTTAGGCGCATTTGGCCCGGTTGCGGCCGGGATATTTACGCTCGGTCCGAATATCGGGGTGAGCCGAAGCCCACCCCGCATTCATCACAAACCGTCGACGCTCTTGCTGACGAGGATATTCACCGCGACGCGGCGGTTTTGCGCCTTGCCTTCCTCGGTAGCATTATCCGCCGTTGGGTCGGCTTCGGCCATGCCGGTGGGGGTCAGCATGCGAAAGGGTTTCCAGCCGCAGGCCTGCTGTAGATGGTTGACAACTTTGGATGCGCGCTTTTCGCTGAGCGTCTGGTTGTAGTCATAATCACCAACCGAATCGGTGTAACCGACCACCAGCATCAGCGCGTTGTCGGTCGCACCGGCTTGCGTTGCTGCGGCGCAAAGGTCGGCTTGGGCCGCTTGCGAAAGATTCCACTTGCCGGTGTCGAAATAGACGTTGGTCGTGCCCTTGACGTTATACTGGTCGATATCGGCGACGCGGCTGCGCAGCGCCTCGGTGGCTGCGGTCTGTTCGGAAAAGCCTTGTTCGGTGCCGGTCCTGATCATCGTTGCGGTCTTGAGGTCCTTGTTCTGCACCTTGATCTGGCTAGCGACAAGGCCGCCACCCCATTGCACCGTCTTGGCAGTGACCGGCAAACCGTTCAGCAGCGAGTCTGCGGCAAGTTTGCTGCGGCCGATACCGAATAGACCCGAGCTGGATCTGACTTCGGTCCCGTCACTGATAAATAGCACGGTTTTGGTCCCGTCGGGGCCTGTAACCTGCATCTTGTCATCCTTGCGCGCGGAAATCATGCCTTTAATCTCTGGCCCAGCGGCCAGACCTGTAAGATCAGCCGGTGGCATGCCCGTTACGGTCGTCCCGACTTCGGTTGCGGATGGGTCTTGCTGGGCATCCTGCTGCGCAGACACGCCACCCGGCGCGACAATTGCGATTGTGGCAAGCAGGAAACTGATCTTCGGCCTTTTTGAAATGATATTCATTACTCTTTTCCTCCAAATATTAGCATTAGGCCCCCTTTGCTTTTGGCTTTTGTCCGACTGGACCCGAGATGACGTGCGCGACTGTCAAACCCTCCAAACCGCTCACAGCACAAACTGTTGCGGCATGCACTTCGGAGGTGAACATTTCTGTTTCCCTGCTGGTCAGATTATCCTTTCTGGCACATGAACACGGTCAGCAAGACGGTGATTGTGCGGGTAGGGTGAGAGGTTCGTGCGGCGAAACGTTACGGACTTCGCGCCACAATCGCTTACTCCGCAAAAAACACTTTCCTACAAGCATCATCCTGTGGCTTAAGCTGACCAATGAAAAACGAAGGCTCGATCTTAGACCTTTGCGCCAAAACGCTCGGTCGCACGGGCTTTTCAGGTGAGACCTTAATGTGACTTTCCAATTTTTTGCTGCGAAGTGCCGTATTCCAGACCGAGGGAGAATGTTCATGCAAAGACGGAACAAGGTGGCGCTTATAGCCACGCTGGCATTAACGCTGGCATCGCCATTGGCCGCCGAAACGGTCGCGTCAGTCCAGCCGGCGCAGGTGGATGCCTTGGCGGCTTCGCCCGAAAATTTCCGACTGGTTCTGGAAAACGACAATGTCCGGGTGTTGGAATATATGTTGTTGCCGGGCCAGAAAGACCATCAGCATACCCACCCGCGCCGCGTTGCGCATGTGATGTCGGGCGGCACTTTGCGCGTCGGCTTTCCCGATGGCACTTCGATGGTCTTTGAAGAAAAGGCCGGGGAAAGCAGCTGGTCCGAACCGTCGCCTTTGCATGATACAGAAAATATCGGAACCACGCCGATCACAATATTGCTGGTAGAAATCAAACCGGATGGGTCGCAATGAACGAGCAAGCCTTCAAAATCACCATAATCGCGGCAGCGGCGGTATTTACTGCATTGTTCGCTTACT
>JANMPK010000151.1:0-3448 GCA_031369825.1 Sphingomonadales bacterium | reverse complement strand
CGAGCTACAAGCTCGGCACCGTCAGGGAAGTAAGCCGCATCGATGTGCTGCCCGGCCAGTTTGAAAATTACATGGATTATCTGGCAACAACCTGGAAGAAAACTCAGGAACTGGGCAAGGCCGAAGGTATTGTAGTCGATTATGAGGTTCTGGCGACCAACAATGCACGGGCTGGTGAACCTGACCTGGTCCTGATCGTCGAATATAAGGATTATCAGACCACCGCGCAGCAAGAAGCCTTTAGCAAAAAGGTCAACGCGATGATGGCGATGGATCAACGCAAGCAGGCGACCGCAAACGGCGAGCGCGGCAAGATGCGTGAGCTGATGGGCTCAACCGAATATCAGGAATTGATTCTGAAATAAGCGACCCTTCAGAATCATGGCAGGCGGTGCGCCCCCAGCGTTGCCGCCTGCCACTCCCCTTTGCTCCAGCCCGCTAGGGAAGACGCGATGGCCAGTATCACCGATGTTGCGCGCGATTTCACCGCCATGTTGCGGCAGGGTCAGTTCGTGGCCGCGCGTGAGCGTTTCTGGGCGGCGGATGTCAAAAGCATCGAGCCGCATGATCTGCCGGGTGGCATCGCCGCAGAAGTATCGGGAATCGAAGCCGCGCGTGCGAAAACCGTGCGCTGGTTTGGCACGCGGAATATCCATGATCTCAGCATCGACGGACCGTTCGTGACGGGCAACCAGTTCGCATTGTTCCTCGACATGATGATCGCGGGCCAGCCCAGCGGGGCGGACCAGCCCTTCACCGAAATCGCCGTCTTCACCGTCCGCGACGGACAAATTAGCGAAGAGAGATATTTTTATGACTGACATTATAAACACACTTTCACGCCGCGCTTTTACCAGCTCCGTCATCGCGCTCGGCGCGCTTGCTGCTTCCAAGGCCGCAACAGCCGCTACCGATCTGAAACCGACGCCAACACAGATGCTTGGGCCCTTCTATCCGATTGAACGTCTTGCAGAAGAAGATGCAGACCTGACCTGGATCAAGGGGCACACAAAGCGGGCCGAAGGCACCGTGATCCAGGTGCGGGGCCGCGTGCTTGATCGCTATGGTAACCCGGTCAGCGGCGCGCGACTGGAAATCTGGCAGTGTAATTCGCTTGGTCGCTACGCCCATGTCAATGACGTCGCAACGATGCCGCTTGATCCGAATTTTCAGGGCTATGCCTCCATCCAGACGAGCGCCAAGGGCGAATGGCAGATCACTACCATCAAGCCCGCCGCTTATGATTCCCCAATCGGCAGGCGAACCCCGCACATCCATTTCGATGTTCAGGGCAAAAGCCACCGGCTGACCACCCAAATGTATTTCTCCGATGACGATGCAAGCAACAGCAAGGATGGCTTGTATCGGGAGCTAGGAGGCAGCGCGGAACGCACGCTTGCCAAGCTCGGCGAGGCCGGACGCTATGACTGGAATATTGTTCTGATGGATGCCGGACGATGACCGCGTCGGCACCTGCGCTGTCCGCGCCGCGCTCATTCGCGCTCAGCGAGCATCGCAATTTGCGGTTTGTAACGCTTTTCCTGCTTTATGTCGCGCAGGGCCTTCCCTTCGGGCTGATCGACTATGGGCTGCCTGCCTGGCTTGTCCAGAACGGGGCGTCGGCAGCCGCAATCGGTGGCGTGCTGGCGATGATCATACTGCCGTGGACCTTCAAGCTGGCTTATGGTTTTATCATGGATCGCTACGCCTTTCTGGCGATGGGGCGCAGGCGGCCCTGGATCATCGTCGGTCAATCCGGTCTGGTCGTGGCGCTTGTCGCGATGGCGTTCGCCAACCCCGGCGTGCATCAGATCGGCCTGATCGCTGCGCTTGCCTTTGCGATGGGTCTAGCGTCCGCCTTTCAGGATGTCGCAGTCGATGGGCTGGCCGTGGATATACTGCCTGCCGACGAAATCGAGCGCGTCAACGGCTATATGTTCGGTGGGCAGGCCATCGGCGTCGCTGCCGGAGCAGCCGCCAGCGGGTATCTGATCGCCTATCACGGACTACCCGCAGCAGCACTGACCCTCGCCGCGGTTATCGCGTCCATCCTGATGCTCGTGCTGGTCGTGCGCGAACGGCCCGATGAACGCCTGTTGCCCTGGACCAAGGGCACGGCGTCGCAGCGCAACCTCGATCTCCATCTGGGCGCCTTCTGGCCGATCATCCGCAATCTGTTTGCGGCGATGTTTACCCGGCAAACACTGATCCTCGTCCCGGCATTGCTTGCCGTAACGGCAGCATGGGGTATATTTTTGGGACTGGCACCGCTCTTTGCCACTAATATCCTCGGCTGGGAAAAAGCGGTCTATAGCGGCTGGTCTGGTCAGGCAAATCTGGTTGCGGGGCTTGTGTGCGTATTCTTTATCGGCGCAGCAGCCAGCCATTGGGGTGCACGGCGTCTGTTCATCGCAAGCGCACTGATGGCCTCTGCCTGTGCAGCGGCGATTTATGCGCTACAGGACCATTGGACAAACCCTGCCCTTTTCATCGGCGCAATTTTCGCCTTTACCACGCTCGCCTTTCTCAGAGGCGTAACAACGGGATCGCTGGCGATGCGGCTTTGCACCCCGGCGATCGCCGCGACGCAATTCGCGGTATTCATGGCGCTCCTCAATCTGGGCCGGACGATAGCCTCCGCCTCGCTCGGCTGGCTCGACAGTCTGGGCGGCATCCCCGCCATGTTTGCCGCGATGGCGGTGTTAAGCCTCACCGCCGCCGTGTTTGCCTTCGCCGCCAAAGTGGGGCGGTGAAATGATCGCTTATAGGAAAATGGCAAAGCGCTTTCTCGTGGTCATCGCCGCTCTGTTCGCACTCGGTGCAGCGCCGCTCCTTGCGCAAACCGCGCCGCAAAACCCACTGCCACCCGCACTGGAAGCGACGGTTGCGGAAAGCCATGAGGCGCTGCGCAAGATCCTGAACGGCGACCCCTCGGGATATGCCGCGCTGTTCGCTGACCGCGAAGACATCACGCTCGGCAATCCCTTCGGGCCGTTCGGCAAGGGCCGCGCCGTCGTCCTCGCCGCGCTGAACAATGCCGCAAAGAAGTACAAGGACGGCTCGGTGGTCCGGGTTGAGCGGATCGCGGTCTATGGCGGCGGTGACCAATTCGTGCTGGTCGAAATTGAACATGACCGCGCAAAACTGGGCGCTGCCACCGAATTTTCCGAATTCTCCGCACGGGTGACCAGCGCTTATGAAAAGATCGGCGCGCGCTGGAAACTCGTCCACCGCCACGCCGATCCCATCACGAGCGCGCGACCAGCAGAGTCGGTGCTGCCCGCCACTGCGCCAAAGGGCATCGTCGGCAGCTGGCGTCTCGTCACGTTCGAAGACGTCGAGGATGGCAAGACCGTCCGGCGGTTCGGCGAACAGCCGGTCGGGCTGTTTGTTTACACCGCTGATGGACATGTCAGCATCCAGATTGCCAATCCCGCGAACCCGGTTT
>JANMPK010000142.1:0-3440 GCA_031369825.1 Sphingomonadales bacterium | reverse complement strand
GTCGGATGCCGCATTGGGCTATCTTTCGGCGCTCCAAGAGCTGTTCCCCGAGCGGCTCTATATCGAACTCAGCCGTCGCGGCGACGCGGTCGAGGAAGCCGCAGAAGCGGCTCTAATCGACATGGCCTATGCGCATGGCCTACCGTTGGTTGCGACCAACCCAGCTTTTTTTGCCGAACCCGATTTTTTCGACGCGCATGACGCCATGCTGTGCATATCCGATGGCGAGTATGTCGAGAATGACGATCGCCGAAAAAGCAGCCGCGAAACTTGGATCAAGACGGGCAAGCAGATGAGCGAGATATTCGCCGATCTGCCTGAGGCGGTGGCGAACACGTTGGTTGTGGCCCAGCGCTGCACGGCGGTGGCCCCAAAGCGCGACCCAATCCTACCCAGCCTTGCAGGCGACCGAGGTGCCGAAGACCAGCAATTGCGCGACGACGCGCTCGCTGGTCTCGAAATGCGGCTTGAAATTGCCGGTATTAGCGATGCCAAGGAACGGCAGGTATATTATGACCGGCTGACATTCGAGGCCGACGTTATCACCTCGATGGGCTTTTCCGGTTACTTCCTGATCGTTGCTGATTTCATTAAATGGGCTAAGGAACAGGATATCGCGGTAGGCCCGGGACGTGGTTCGGGCGCGGGTTCGCTGGTGGCGTGGTCACTGACGATTACCGATCTTGATCCGATCAAGCTCGGCCTGCTGTTCGAACGCTTCCTCAACCCCGACCGTGTGTCGATGCCCGATTTCGATATCGACTTTTGCGAAACGCGGCGCGGTGAGGTGATCCGTTATGTCCAGAAGAAATACGGCACGCGCCAGGTGGCGCAGATTATCACCTTCGGAAAACTGAAGGCACGTGCAGTTTTGCGCGATACGGGTCGCGTGTTGCAGATGAGCTATGGTCAGGTCGACCGGCTGTGCAAGCAGGTACCAAACCACCCGACAGACCCGTGGGATTTGAAGCGTGCGTTGGGCGGTGTCGCAGAATTACGAGAGGAATATCGCCGCGACGAGCAGGTAAAGCGGCTGTTTGATCTTGCGATGAAGCTCGAAGGCCTGCCGCGCCATAGCTCGACCCATGCCGCTGGTGTGGTGATTGGCGACCGTGATTTGTCCGAGCTTGCGCCGCTTTACCGTGATCCAAGGTCGGACATTCCGGTCACGCAGTTTGACATGAAATATGTCGAGAGTGCGGGTTTGGTGAAGTTCGACTTTTTGGGCCTGAAGACCTTGTCCGTGCTCCAAAAAGGCTCGCAGATGCTGGCCAAGCGCGGGGTGAAGGTCAATCTTGACCTGTTGCCGCATGACGACCCAGTCGTCTATGAATTGCTCCAGCGCGGCGACACCGTCGGCGTGTTCCAGCTCGAATCCGAAGGCATGCGGCGCACGCTGGCGGCGGTGAAGCCGACCAATTTCGGCGATATCATCGCGCTCGTCTCGCTCTACCGTCCCGGCCCTATGGACAATATACCGATGTTCGGCCGCCGCAAGAACGGTGAGGAAATCATCGAGTATCCGCACCCGTTGCTCGAAGGCGTGCTTGGCGAAACTTACGGGATTTTCGTCTATCAGGAACAGGTCATGCAGGCCGCGCAGATTTTGGCCGGTTATAGCCTCGGCGAAGCCGATTTGTTGCGCCGCGCGATGGGCAAGAAAATCCAGAAAGAAATGGATGACCAGCGGCAGCGGTTTGTCACCGGCTGCGCCGCGCACGAAATACCGCCCAACCGCGCCAATGAATTGTTTGACTTGATCGACAAATTCGCAGGCTATGGTTTTAACAAGAGCCATGCGGCGGCTTATGCGGTTCTGGCCTATCAGACCGCTTGGTTGAAGGTACATCATCCCGAAGAATTTTTCGCGGCATCAATGTGCTTTGACATGCACCAGACCGATAAGCTTGGCATTTTCATCGACGATATGCGGCGCTTAGAAGTCACGTGTTTGCCGCCAGATGTGAACCGCAGCGAGGCCGAATATGTCGTTGAGGGTGACAGCGAGGGTGGACTTGCGGTGCGCTATGCGTTGGGCGGTATCAAAAATGTCGGTGAAAAGGCGATGGAGGTTCTGGTTGAGGAGCGCGGCGCAGGTGGCCGGTTTATCAGCCTTGACGACTTTGCTAACCGTGCCGATCCGGCGCAGCTAAACCGGCGTAGTCTGGAAAATCTGGCAGCAGCGGGAGCCTTTGATGCGCTGGAGCCTAACCGCGCGGCGGTATATGATGCGGCTGAAACCTTGCTGGCGGCGGCGCAATCAGCGCGCGATTCGCGTGAGAGCGGGCAGGGCGGTTTGTTCGGTGAAGCGGGATCGGACATGGCGAAGCTGCGTATCGACCACGACGCGATCTGGTCTTTGGGCGAGCAGATGAACCGCGAGAAAGAGGCATTCGGCTTCTATTTCTCTGCACATCCTTGCTCGCAATATGCTGCGGTTGCCGCTAGCCACGGTGCTAAGACTAACGTCGAGTTGCTCGAAAGCGGGCCAATTCCAGAGGGCGTGCGCCGCGCGGGAACGATGGCGGCGCTGATCGAAGGCGTGCGCTGGCGTGAATCGCGTAAAGGCAAGCGCTTCATGATCGCCGATTTCTCCGATACCAGTGGGCAATTCTCGGTGCGCTGTTTTGACGAGGCAGTCGGCTTGCAACTCACTGAATGGGCGAAGGAAGCCGAATGCCTGCTGCTCGGCGTTGAAATGGACATGCGCGCAGGCGATGAGGTGCCAAGCTTTACCGTGAAAAGCGCGAAGTTGCTGAGCAGTCTGGTGAGCGTGACGCGGCTTAAAATGCAACTCGACGTAACCAGCGAAACTGGCTTGCGCGAACTGGCGCAACTGGTCGAGCCGCTACACGGAGGCAAGAGCGAACTGGTTATCAAAACCCGTGCGGATGATGGCCGCTGGGCGCATATCGTGCTCGGGCGGCGCTTTCAGCTGGACGCGACGTTGCTAGACAAGGTGAAGGCAATCGACGGTATCGGCAATGTAGAGCTTGCGCCACTGGCCCCTGTTTTGGCATTGGTGCATTAACCTAAGCTAAAAGCAGGAGAGAGTGATGTTGGGCGGGATGCAGGATTGGGACTTACGGGTCACCCATTTGATTGACTATGCCGAGCGCGAGCATGGCACCCGCGAGATCGTAACGCGCTGGTCCGACGGCAGCATAGAGCGCAGCAATTGGGCCGAGGTTGCGGGTGAAGCGCGGAAATTGTCACAAGTATTTGCCGGTATGGGCCTGCAAAAGGGTGATCGGATCGCCACCTTTGCGATGAACCACCACCGACATTTGGCTGCATGGTATGGCGCAATTGGCTTTGGCGGCGTCATCCACACCGTCAACATCCGGCTGTTCGATGAAGACCTGATCTACATCATGAACCATGCCGAAGACAAAGTGCTGATGTATGACAAAGCGTTTCAACCAATAATTGACCGGTTG
>JANMPK010000100.1:0-1807 GCA_031369825.1 Sphingomonadales bacterium | reverse complement strand
GATTGCCAGGCGCGCTCGTCGAGGAAACCGTTTTTGTGTTGGTAAAACGCATTTTCCCATATCTTGAACAAGCCCGCCATCAGGAAAGAAAAACGGAGCAATTCCTCATCCGTCATGCCCTTCAATCCCGCCTTGCTGCTGGCGCCGACGGCAACAATGCTGGCGTTACTGGCGAGCGTCTCAAGATAAGCGGTGAAGGTATCCGATAGCTGCTGATGAACCTGCGCCTGCGTGATCGCAGAATTCTGGCGAACCTCGATGCCCACAAAGATCAGCGAAGCCAATACAGCGGCCACACCGACAATTTGCGCGATCAGATTGACGTCTTCGAGGGTCATACTTCGACCCCCACGACTGGCACCAAACCTTCGACATAGCGGCGGAACTCGGCGCAGAAGCCATAGGGGTTTTCGTACCACCACTCGCGCGAGCCGGGCGATGCCATCACTGTCCTGATGCCTTCCTCCTCGGCGAGACGGATGCTGTCATCGCCGCTACCCAACTCGGCCTGAACAAACATCGTTTCGCAGACGTGCATGTAAGCGCGCATGACCGAGTCGAACCGCCACTTTTCTTCCGGCGACAGTGCCTTTCGATCCTGCATTCCCGTCAGCCATATCTTTGTAACGTCTCCGTTCCCGGCGAACATGAGATTGAGTTCATTCAAAGAATTGGACACATTGTGGTGGGCGGCAGCCCGCGTTGCGCGCGTGTTCTGGCGTATTTGAACCCCGACAAACAGGAGCGACAACACGGTCGCCACCGCCGCCAGAGCCTGTGCGATGTTGGATATGTCTGCGCTGGTCATGGCACCGCATTCTCGGGAAGGAACACCGCGTTCGGATTTTTGGCGACGTCTGTGCGCGGCTCCGCAATTTCGGTTTCGGCGTCGCCGCAGTGTTGATCACCGCTCGATTCGTCACGAATCGTGTAGAGGGTATCACCCGTCCCGTGCTCGATCTCGGCGGCGTGAAACGCCTGATACTGTGCTGTGAAGAACTGCGCACGCGCCGCCCAGATGGCTCGTACTACTGCGCTGGTTCTCCAGGTGGCTCGGGCTTGCTCGAGATGCGCCTGCCAGAGCGCGGTGTCGATCTGGCCGTCCAGAAATTGCTGGTGCATCGCTTCCCACGTGCGCTCGGTCGTTGTCTGAAAAGCAATAAGCTGCATGCGCTCCGCTTCCGTAAGCGCCTCAAGGCCTCCAGCCGCTGCCCGCGCGACCATGTCGGCAAGGCCCGGCGTTTGGTACAGTGCTTCGGAAACGCTCTTGATGCTATCAATCTGCGCGCGCTTTGCCTGATTGCGGAGTAGCCGGTTGGTCTGCCGCATCTGGATCAGCACCGCGACAAAGGTGCCGAGGATGGCGACGACGCCAATAGTCTGGGCGAGATAGTTGATGTCTTCGAGGGTCATGCTCTTTATCCCTAAAATGCAAATTCCAGCACGGCGTGGGCGACAAGTTCGCCCGAACCAACGAAGGTGACGCTGCAATCGACATAGGCGCTCGCCTTGCCGAAGCGTTTGACGGTAGCCTCGATCAGAAAGTCATCATTGGCGGCTGGGCGCAGGAAATGGGTGTGTTGATAGATGGTACCCTTGCCGAGGCGCGGGCTGGTCGCCGCCGCCATGCTGGCAACAGTGTCAATCGCCGCCATCAACGCCTGCCCGCAGACCGCGCCCGAGAAGAATTTGAGATGATCACCGAGCGGCAGCCGCATCGAACAAAAGCCTTCGCGCACGACAAAATCGGTGAGGCCCAGATCTTTGACCCACGGCGCATAGACCCAATCAAACACCGCCTGAGCTG
>JANMPK010000095.1:0-2839 GCA_031369825.1 Sphingomonadales bacterium | reverse complement strand
GCCAAATCCTCCTTATGTCCGCCTATCGCCCCGAATTCGAAGCCGCGCTGCGCCTGTTTGTACGGGTAAGTGAGACGATGAAGGCTCGGGGGATTCAAGGCTGCTTGACCTCAAGCCACCGCCATCATCCCCTTCTTTTCTACCAAAGTTAGAAGCTTGAGCGCTGCGCCGCTTGGGCGTTTTTCGCCGCGTTCCCATTGGCTCACCAGCCCCGGCGTCACGTTCAGCACGCGGGCGAATACGGTCTGGCTGGCGAGTTCGCGGGTCCGCAACGCTTTGATGTCGGCGGGCGATAGCGGCAGCACCTCGGTCAGGCACATCCGATCGAATTCGCGCATCGTCGTCTTGCCAACCGTGCCAGCGGCAAAAGCATCCTCGATCATCTCATGCACCGCCGCAAGTGCTGCGGATTTTGCCTGTTTGCTCATATCTCGTCCTTATCCATTTCAACGCGGCTCCACGCGCCGCTTTCGATCATTTTCGTCACTGCCGCTTCATCAAAGGCTAGAAACAACGCCACCGCCTTTCGAAAGGCTACCAACTCGTCCCGCGCCAGATTTTGCCGGTCATTTTTGGCAAAGCCATAAGCAAAAATCGCCCGTTCGCCGTGTCTCAACAGCAATATCGTTCGGTATCCACCCGACTTGCCCTGCCCTTCACGCGCCACCCGCTGCTTGATCACGCCGCCGCCAAGATCGGCATCGACCAGCCCGGCATTGGCGCGCTCGACTGCCTCAATCAGCTTTGAGTCTTTTATGCCTTCGGCGCGGGCAAAACGGAGAAACGCCTTAACCTTGTAAATCTCCAACGCCCGCCCCCTTGTGTAGCCTTAAGTGCTATAGTGCTTAGTGTTAGTTTGTCAATCGCTTCACCCCGACGCCGATCTGGAGTATCTGGAGCGGGGAGTTCGTGAAGAATGCGGAGGCGATCATAATGTCGCAGACCTCGAAAGCTAAATCAAAGCGCGCCATTCCCGTGGCCGAATTCACCGCGCGCCTCGAACGCCGCCGTCAGGAAACCGGTATCACCGACCTCCCCCGCAACAGCGGCGAGCGGCGGACGGAGAGCAAGAAGGCTTTGCTCAAGGCCATAAAGAACGCTGGCGGGAAGTGGTGAGCGGATACGTTGCGCTTGCAATGTAGGATTTGGTTTGAGAGGATCGCGGGCTCGCTCTTTGAACCTGTTAATCGTTGCCCTCTCGACGGAAATGCCTTCGCTCTTGCGCGTGGCCGTCGCTTTTATATCCCGAAAACCGTGCCGCACCGACCCCCAGGGGTAGCCTCTACTTTCTGACAAATCCGCCATTTTTTGCCCCCTCGCCAAGGTGAAATCGCCGGTGTAGACGGGCCTTGTCATGCCGCCGTCATGTTCGTCTGCAACGCCGGACGGCACCGAATTTGGAGATACTCATGCGTAAATTGTCGCCGTTCCTGTCGTCCGCCGTGCTGGCGTCCTGCCTGATTGCAGCACCCTTGCTGGCCCAAACGGCGCCTGCGCCCACGACTGCCCCCGCCAAGCCGCCGCTCAACAGCTCCGACGGCTATCTGAAGGCTGGAAAGGCCGAGCTCGCGCGGTTGATGGCGGACAAGCCCAACAACCGCAAGGCGCGCAATGTCATCATCTTTATCGGCGACGGCATGAGCGTCACCACGCTGACCGCCGCGCGCATATTTGAAGGGCAGCAGAAGGGCGTCGACGGCGAATCCTACGTCGCGCAGATGGACCGCCTGCCCTACACCGCTCTGGTCAAAACCTATTCGCATGACGGCCAGGTGCCCGACAGTGCGCCGACCGCCACCGCGATTGTGTCCGGCGTCAAGACGCTCAACGGCGTGATCGGTGTCGGCCCGCAGGCGGTGGAAAATGACTGCGCCGCGACTGCTCCGTTTGCCGTGCCGTCGCTGTTCGAACTGGCCGAGGATAAGGGCTATGCCACTGGCATCGTCTCGACCGCGACGATCACTCACGCTACTCCGGCTGCGACCTATGCCCACACCGCGCAACGCGATTGGGAGGTCGATGCCAATATGCCCGATGCGGCCAAGGCCGCAGGCTGCAAAGATATCGCGCGGCAGATGGTCGAATGGCCGCACGGCAACGGGCTTGAGGTTATGCTCGGCGGCGGGCGTCAGCATTTCATGCCCGCCACCGCCGCCGACCCCGAATATGCGGACAAAAAGGGGAAGCGCGCCGACGGCAAGGACCTGATTGCAACATGGAAGGTCGCCAATCCGGCGGGGCAATATGTCTGGGATAGTGCGGGTTTTGCAGGCGTCGATGCGAAGAAAGCGTCGAAGCTGCTCGGCCTGTTCGAACAATCGCATATGCAGTTCGATGCCGACCGGACCACTACCGGCAGCAAGGAGCCATCGCTCGCCGAGATGACAACCAAGGCCATCGCGATGCTGTCGCGCAACCGCAAGGGCTATGTCCTGATGGTCGAGGCGGGCAAAATCGACCACGGCCACCACGGCGGCAATGCGCGGCGCGCTTTGCAGGACACGGTGGCGCTTAATGACGCGTTGAAGGCGGCGATGGACACGGTTGACCTGCGCGATACGTTGATCGTCGTGACATCGGATCATAGCCACAGCTTCACAATGTCGGGCTATCCGCAACGCGGCAACCCTATTCTTGGCAGCGTGATCGATCAAGAAGGCAAGCCGATATTGGCCAAAGACGGCAAGGGCTACACGACTTTGGGCTATGCCAACGGCCCCGGTGCGGTCGGCAGCGCGGAGCGGCCCGATACGCTGCTGGAAGACACCCAGGCGCTGAACTACCGCCAGCAGTCACTGGTCGGCCTAAACTCCGAAACACATAGCGGCGAGGATGTCGT
>JANMPK010000065.1:0-2466 GCA_031369825.1 Sphingomonadales bacterium | reverse complement strand
CCGCCCTGCTTTGCGGACTGCGATCGGCTATGGACGGAGCTAATATTATATTAAGACCGAATACGCCTACCCCGCTACAACCCGCTTCACCATCTCCGGCTCCGTCTCGATCACCTTCAGATAAGCCCGCGTTGCAGGAGGCGGCATGTAGCGGCCCATTTCATATTGGCGCAGGCTATGCACCGGGATGCCATAGGTGGTGGCGAACTGCTCCTGGGTCAGGCCAAGCTTATGGCGAACCATCCGAAACCGGCGGCCTATGCGCGCGCGTTCCAGATCGGCGAAGGTCACATCGAAGTCCTCGTCATCGTTGGGATCAGCGGGGATCGCGATCATATTCTTTTTGTTCATTTCCAT
Organism: Sphingomonadales bacterium; assembly: GCA_031369825.1. GTDB lineage: Bacteria > Pseudomonadota > Alphaproteobacteria > Sphingomonadales > Sphingomonadaceae > Sphingorhabdus_B. The sequence continues at coordinate 2,109 of JANMPK010000065.1, read as the reverse complement.
TACTCCGTCGTACCGAGATCATCCGGACCGCTGCTTCGCGCATGACAAACACAGCCGTATATAGTTTGCCATCGACGCGTCCGACCGCCTTAAAACGCTTTTCGCCATCGACTTCGCGAAACGTCGTGATGATTTGATGGGCGTCATCATCAAACACACGCTTGCCGAACGCCAGCGGCAGTCGATGTTTGAAGCGGTTGATCTCGTCTTTGTCCGCATCAAATTCGACGTCCATGTGTTTCTATAAGTGATTCACACATATGATGCAAGTATCAGCTTCATCCTGAAACCATTTCGCGGTAACAGCGTTACTGTTTTATGCACCACCAAACACCCCCTTTACGCCACTCCTTAATCACCGCGTTTGAGGAATTTGTCCGCGATCCATTGTTCCCATGTGTCGGGGCGAAGGCGGCTTTGTCGAAGCGGCAGATGACCTATGTTATTGCCCGCGATATCCGGTCGGCGTGGGATGATTTGGACATTCATACGATGATCCGCAGCATTGTTGACCTGTACCGGAAAAACCCGGCCCCGTTCCGGTCGCTGGCAGTAATATTCGAAGACGAAAGCGCGATGGATGAACTTGGCTTTGAACAGCATTTATGGGAACGGCTGCAATCGCTGAGCGATAAAGATGACTGGCTTGGCCAGAAGCGCGACGACCGCGTGGCGCATGACCCCAATCACCCCGAATTTTCGCTCAGCCTTGGTGGTGAGGCATTCTTCATTGTCGGGCTTCACCCACAAGCGAGCCGTCCTGCGCGGCGTTTTGTCCGGCCGACGATGATCTTCAACCTGCATGACCAGTTTGAAAAACTGCGTGAGGCCAATCAATATGAGAAGCTCCGCGCTTCGATCCTTGATCGTGACGTAAAGATCGCAGGAACAATCAACCCGATGCTGGCGCAGCACGGCCAGGTTTCGGCTGCGCGGCAATATAGCGGCAGGGCTGTGGGCGCAGGATGGAAATGCCCATATTCACGCGCTGGCATCCATCCCGACACGGAATTGCTGCATGCTGTCAAATATTGAACCGCGCTCCGGCGTGGCATTTACCCTGAACAAGGGCGATATACTGACCGTAACCGATCCACTGGGCGAACAGGTCGCCGACCTGCTGGCGTACGCCCAAGGTGACATCGCAGAGGTCATCTCGTCGGGCCGAACGCTCGATTATGCGAGCCGGATTTATCTTACCACCGGTGACATGCTTTATTCCAACCGGAGTAATGTGATGCTCGAAATCGTCGCCGACGATGTGGGTCGACATGACTTTTTGTTGACGCCGTGTAGCAAGGATACCTTCCGGATTATCTACGGTGATACCGACCCGCATAGGGGATGCTTCGGCAATCTGGCGCACGCGCTGGCACCTTTCGGTATCACCGAAGATATGATCCCGGTCGCCTTCAATTGCTTCATGAATGTGACCGTAGATGGCCAAACCGGCGTGCTCAATGTCGAGCCGCCGATGAGCAAAGCGGGTGATAGCATCAGGTTCAAGGCCCAGGCAGATTTGATTATCGGGTTGACAGCATGCTCGGCATTGCAATCGAACAATGGCTCGTTCAAACCTATCCAATATGAGATTGAGCCTGCAATTTGAATAGCACCGGCTTTGCAGAACGCACGGTTGCCAGCGATGCCGCGCTGTTCCCGCCCGCGCGGCTGGCGAAATTGCGCGTGGCGTTATGCTATCTGTTTCGCCATCAACGAATGGTCGATTTCGACTCCCCTGCAACCTTCACCGAACTGGTGCAGCGGCGAAAGCTGGAGTGCCGCGATCAGCGGATGGTCATGCTGGCTGACAAGGTTGCGGTCAAATCCTTCGTCGCAAAAACGCTTGGCGAAGAATGGGTCATTCCGACCTTGTGGCAGGGCACGGATTTGCCGGAAAAGCCTGAATGGCCGGTGCCTTTCGTTCTGAAATCGCGTCACGGATGCAACCAGAACGCATTTTTCCGCGATGGCACCGAAGATTGGCAAGCGGCGAGTCAGGCCGCCAAGCGATGGCTTAAAAAGCCTTATGGCTGGTGGCTCGACGAATGGCTCTACGCGCATATTCCCCGCGGGCTTTTGATCGAGCCTTTTGTTGGGGAAGATGGC
>JANMPK010000014.1:0-3812 GCA_031369825.1 Sphingomonadales bacterium | reverse complement strand
GCGGAGATGTGCAGGACGTTGAAGTCTCTGCGCTGAAGAAAACCGGCCTCGATACTTTGCTCGACAAACTGGCTTTGCAAGCCGAAGTCATGGAATTGAAATCCAACCCCGACCGTGCGGCAGAGGCCATTGTGGTCGAGGCTCAACTCGACAAGGGGCGCGGTGCGGTTGCGACGGTGCTGGTCAAGCGCGGAACGTTGAAGCGCGGCGATATTTTTGTCGTCGGTTCGCAAAGCGGTAAGGTCCGCGCGCTTGTCGACGACAAGGGCGTTCAGGTTAAGGAAGCCGGTCCGGCAATGCCGGTCGAAGTACTCGGTCTGTCTGGTGTGCCATCGGCGGGCGACGTGCTGACTGTGGTTGAGAGCGAAGCGCGGGCGCGTGAAGTTGCGCTGTATCGCACCGAGCAATCGACCAAGGCACGAACCACTCAAGAAGCGCCAAACCTCGAAAATCTGTTCGACCAGTTGTCGGCGACCAGAGCGATGGAATATCCGGTGGTCATCAAGGGCGATGTGCAGGGTTCGGTCGAGGCAATCGTCACCGCGCTCAACAACATCTCCACCGACGATATCAAGGTTCGCGTTTTGCTGGCGGGCGTTGGTGGTATCACCGAATCCGACATGTTGCTGGCGGCGGCGTCGAATGCACCGCTCATCGGCTTCAATGTGCGTCCGAATACCAAGGCAGCGGCGCTCGCCAAACGCGACCGGGTTCGCCTGAAATATTTCGACGTGATCTATCACCTGACCGCCGATATCGCCAAGGAAATGGCGGGCGAACTGGGGCCGGAGATCATCGAAACCGTCGTCGGACGCGCCGAAGTCAAGGACGTGTTCAAGTCGGGCAAACGCGACAAGGCGGCCGGTTTACTGGTTACCGAAGGCGTCATCAAAAAGGGCTTGTTTGCGCGTCTTACCCGCGAAGACGTCATCGTATCGAAAACGACCATCGCCTCACTGCGCCGCTTCAAGGACAATGTCGACGAGGTCCGGGCCGGGGTGGAATGTGGCGTCGTGCTGGCGGATACCAACGACGTCAAGACTGGCGATATGCTTGAAGTCTTTGAGGTCGAGGAGCGTGAACGGACACTTTGAGGGACCGGTTTAGGGTATGGCCAAACATAACGACACAGGTCCTGAAGGTCGCTCTGTTCGTCTGTTGCGTGTAGGCGAACAGTTCCGGCATATATTGTCCGAGCTGCTCGCGCGCGGCGAGGTGCATGACGAGGTGCTTACCAGCCACAGCGTCAGTGTGACCGAAGTGCGGATGTCACCCGATTTGCGCCACGCGACGGCGTTCATCAAGCCATTGCTCGGTGCGAATGAGGAAATCGTGCTCAAGGCGCTGCGCACCAACACCGCGTTTTTCCAGAAGGAAGTCGCGTCGCGGGTGAGTATGAAATATGCAGCCAAACTGAAATTTTTGGCGGATGACAGCTTTGACCAAGCCACGCGCATCGAGACCCTGATGAGCGCACCCAAGGTGCAGCAGGATCTGACCGATAGCGACGATTGATGGCGAAGCTCTATTTTTATTACGCGTCAATGAATGCAGGCAAATCGTCGACGCTGCTGCAGGCGGCTTTCAATTACGGCGAACGCGGCATGAAGGTCATGCTGTGGACGGCTGCGCTGGACGACCGGCCTGGGTTTGGGGCGATTAGCTCGCGGATCGGGCTTGCTGGCGATGCTAGCCGATTTGAAGGTGCGACCGATATCGAGGCTGCGGTTTTGCAACGGCATCAGGAAACGCCGCTCGCGTGCGTGTTGATTGATGAGGCGCAGTTTTTGTCAAAAGAGCAAGCTTGGCAATGCGCAAGGCTGGCGGACAAGGCGGGTATTCCGGTTGTCTGCTATGGCCTGCGCACCGACTTTCAAGGGGAGCTTTTCCCGGGATCGGCGGTGCTTCTTGGCATATCCGATAGTCTGGTTGAGTTGAAAGGTGTCTGCGATTGCGGGCGCAAGGCGACAATGAACCTTCGCGTCGATGAATTCGGCGAGGCCGTCATCGACGGCGCGCAAAACGAGATCGGCGGCGATGACCGCTATGTTGCAATGTGCCGCAAGCATTTCATGGCAGCGCGGGCAGGGCGATAACGCGGCGCGTGCATGGCTGGATCATCCTCGACAAACCGATAGGGCTTGGCTCGACGCAGGCCGTCGCTGCGGTAAAGCGCAATTTACGCGAGGCTGGCTTTGGTAAAGTGAAAGTCGGGCACGGCGGGACGCTCGATCCGCTGGCGACGGGCGTTCTGCCGATAGCGTTAGGTGAGGCGACGAAGCTATGCGGACGTATGCTGGATGCGTCCAAGACCTACGACTTTACGATTTCGTTCGGCACCGAAACTAGCGGACTGGATGCCGAAGGTGAGGTGGTGGCGACTTCCGACCACCGCCCAACATTGGCAGATATCGAAGCAGTTCTGCCGCAGTTCATCGGGCCGATAGATCAAATCCCGCCAGCTTATTCAGCGATCAAAATCGAAGGCAAGCGGGCATATGATCGCGCTAGGGCAGGCGAACAGGTCGAGATGACCGCGCGGTCGATAACTGTTCACAACCTCACCATCCGTTATGCTGAACTTGTTTCAGCATCCATCGTGCAACACGCCCCGACGGTCGATGCAGAGAAATGGACCCTGAAACAAGTTCAGGGTGACGCGCCTTTGAGTTCGGTGACCTTGTCTGCCAATGTCTCCAAAGGCACCTACATCCGAAGCCTCGCCCGCGACATCGCCAAAGCCATCGGCACCGTTGGCCACGTAACCATGCTCCGCCGCACGCGCGCTGGACCGTTCACCTTGGAAAACGCAATTTCGCTGGACAAACTGAACGCGTTCGGCCAAGGCGCGGCCCAAGAAGACATTATCTTGCCGATAGAGGCAGGGCTGGTCGACATCCCGGCTCTCGATCTCTCCCCGGAACAGGCAAGGGCAGTCCAACAGGGCCGCGTCTTGACCGGGATTGCCATGAAAGATGGGCTACACTTTGCAAGGGACGCAGATTTGCGGCCTGTTGCGTTAGTGGAGACCGTCGACGGAGTGTTAAAAACCGTTCGTGGCTTTAATCTCTAAATCATGATGTTCGAAGGAAAAACATGACGATTACTGCTGTACGCAAAGCTGAAGTTATTAAAGAACATGCTCGCGAAGCAAATGATACCGGATCGCCTGAGGTGCAAGTTGCAATTCTGACCGAACGGATCAACGCTTTGACTGACCATTTCAAAGCCAACCACAAGGATAATCATTCGCGTCGTGGCCTTTTGATGATGGTCAACAAGCGTCGTTCGCTTCTGGACTATCTCAAGAAAATCGACGGCGAGCGTTATGCCGCCCTCATCGCGAAGCTTGGTCTTCGTAAATAATTTTGCGAAAGCGGCTCCGTTCGGGGCCGCTTTTCATTTGGGGCGTTGCTGCAATTAGGTAGCGCGGGCTTTTGTTTAAGCCGTGATTTTTTAAGGAAATCACTCCGAGGGGCAAATAGTCCCCACCCGGACCGGGACGGATTACCCGGCACTCCAAGAGGCCCCGCACTGCATTGGGCAGGCGGGATAAAGGAAATATAATGTTTAATACGAAAACTGTATCAATCGAGCTGGGCGGACAAACCCTCACTCTCGAAACGGGCAAGGTTGCCCGTCAAGCCGACGGTGCTGTCATGGCGTCGCTTGGCGAAACCGTAGTGCTTTGCGCGGTTACCGCGGCAAAGTCGGTGAAGGATGGGCAGGATTTCTTCCCGCTCACCGTTCACTATCAGGAAAAATATTCCGCAGCTGGCCGTATTCCCGGTGGCTTTTTCAAGCGTGAACGC
>JANMPK010000456.1:0-2728 GCA_031369825.1 Sphingomonadales bacterium | reverse complement strand
GGCTCATCGACGCACGCAGGTCAGTTGCCATCACCGGTGCCCCAGTCATTTTCTTTACACCGTGGACAATCGCGGTGCGGCCTTTGGTTTCGATATGCGCGCCCATGCGGTTTAGCTCGGGGACGTGCATGTAGCGGTTTTCGAAGATGGTTTCGGTGAGCACGCTCGCGCCATCGGCCTTGCACAGCATCGCCATGAACTGCGCCTGCATGTCGGTGGCAAAACCGGGATAAGGTGCTGTTGATATCGTCAGCGGCTTGAGCTTGCCGTCCGACGCGACGCGGATGCCCGTCTTGGTTTCTTCCACGGTAACGCCTGCTTCGCGCAACGCGTTGACCGTCGCGTCCATCTCGTTAGCTTTTGCACCAACCAGTTCGACATCGCCGCCGGTAATCGCAGCAGCGCAAGCATAACTGCCCGCTTCGATCCGGTCACTCATCACTGCATAAGTGGCCCCGTGCAGCCTGTCCTTACCGTGGATGATGAGGTCGGAACTGCCGATGCCTTCAATCTCCGCGCCCATATCGACGAGCAAATTGCACAGGTCGACGATCTCGGGCTCGCGCGCGGCATTATGCAGAACGCAGGTGCCTTTGGCGAGCTACGCCGCCATCAAAGCATTCTCGGTCGCGCCAACGGAAACGACCGGGAAGGTGTAGCTGCCACCGGGGATGCCATTCTTGGCAATTGCCTTCACATAGCCCGCCGCCACTTCGATCTCGACACCAAAGGCTTCGAGCGCCTTCAGGTGCAAGTCAATAGGCCGGTTGCCGATGGCGCAGCCGCCGGGCAACGACACCGTAGCCTCGCCCGCCCGCGCAACCATCGGCCCGAGCACCAGAATCGATGCACGCATTTTGCGGACGAGTTCGTAAGGCGCAACCGTCGTTGTCAGGCGTGTCGCCTGTAGCGTCATGACGCGGCCAAAATCTTCGGGACGCGATCCGGCGATGGCGGTTGAAATGCCAAACTGGTTGAGCAGATGCTGGAAACCGTCAATATCGGCCAGACGCGGCAAATTGCGCAGCGTCAGCGGCTCATCGGTGAGCAGTGCGCACGGTAGCAACGTCAACGCGCTGTTCTTTGCCCCGGAGATTGGAATTTTGCCCTTAAGCGCGTTGCCGCCGCGTACGATTATCTTGTCCATCGCCGGTATTTAACCGGAATCAACGCCCAAGCAAGCTTATGATTTTGCGAGCGCTGCCGCCACTTGGCCGAGGCGCTCTTTGCCGAAAAACATCTCGTCGCCGACGAAGAAGGTCGGGACACCAAATACACCGCGCGAGACGGCTGCATCGGTGTTGGCGACGAGCTTGGCTTTGACATCGGGGTCACCAGCAAGCGCGAGCAAGGCGTTGCCATCTAGGCCGGCGGCATCAAGCGCCGCCGCGACGATTTCGGGTTGGGCGAGATCGAGGCCGTCCTCCCACATGCCGGTCATCAGCGCTTCGACTGCGGGCATGAACCACGCTGCCTGCTTTGCGCCGACCAAGGTCCGCATGACGAGCAGGCTGTTGACCGGAAAATGCGGGTTCATGCGGAAGGGGATAGCGTTTGCCTTAACGAACCGGGCAAACTCCAGTTGCTCATAAGCGAGTTTTGCGGGCGCGTCGGCGTAGCGGATCATCGGCGCACGATTGCCGGTTGCTTTGAACACGCCGCCGAGCAGGATCGGTGTGTAAATTACTTCGGCGCCGTAATCAGTGCAAAATTGCGATATGACCTTGTGAGCCAGATAGCTATTGGGTCCGCCGACATCGAATAGAAATTCGAATTTGCGCGCCATCAGAATGTCTCCGACGCATTTATTAGCTCCGACATTAGAATGTCTCCGCCCAAGGCCGCAGATCCATCTCATGCGTCCACGCGCTGCGATGCTGTTTGTGTAAGCCGACATAAGCCGCAGCAATTGCGTCGGGTGATAGCACCTTGTCGGCGGCCTTGGCCTCGTCAAAATCGGCGCGGATACTGCGGATAAAGTCGGTATCAATACCGCCATCAATCACGACATGCGCGACATGAATATTGTGGGGCCCCAGTTCGCGCGCCATGGACTGCGCTAGCATGCGAAGCGCTGCCTTTGCGCCTGAAAATGCCGAAAAGCCCTTGCCGCCGCGTATTGATGCCGTAGCACCGGTGAAGATGATTGTGCCTGATTGCCGCTCCACCATGCGCTTGGCAACCTCGCGGCCCATCAGGAAACCGGCAAACGCCGCCATTTCCCAAACCTTGCGGTAAACCTGCGCGGTTGTTTTAAGCACCGAGAAATTCACATTTGCGCCAATGTTGAATACTGCGACCTCGATTGGCCCAACATCGCGTTCGATGGCATCGACCATTGCGACAACCTCTTCCTCGACACGCGCATCGCCCGGATAGCTCTGCGCCTGATGCCCCTCATCGCGGATAGATTGCGCCAGCGCTTCGAGCTGATCAACATTACGCGCACGCCGGTTGACGCAGGCTGTTAGCCCCTCTCGCGCAAACGCTTTCGCAATCGCTCCGCCAGTTGCATCACCCGCACCTACGATTAGCGCGGCTTTACTCACGCCTTTTCAAGCGTGCATTGCAGCGGGTGCTGATTCTTCGATGCGAAATCCATCACCTGCGTCACCTTGGTTTCGGCAACTTCATAGGTGAAAATGCCACAAACCCCGACGCCCTTTTGATGGACGTGGAGCATAACACGGGTCGCCTGATCGGTGTCCATCTGAAAAAACGCCTTCAG
>JANMPK010000423.1:0-1589 GCA_031369825.1 Sphingomonadales bacterium | reverse complement strand
GCTGGGCAGGCGCGGGAAAGAACCGTCGGCTCCTGCAAAATTTGCGCTGGCGCTTGCCCAGATGGGGCTGGCCAATTTGATTCTTGTTTGGGGTGCCGAAGCGTACGGCGTTGCTGCAATGACGCCGGTCATTCTTGTTTTTGCCTACTACGGCGTTGCAACGATGGCCGAGCTTTGCCTGTCGCCGGTCGGTCTGTCGGCGATGAACCGTCTCGCGCCATCGTTTATGGCATCGCTCATTATGGGCGCATGGTTCTACATGACTGCGGTGGGGAACTTCGTCGCTGGCAAGATCGGTGAAGCGACTGGCGGCCATGACGGGGCAATGACCAAGCAAGGTCTGCTGGACGTTTACGAGATGTTCGGTTGGATTTCGCTCGGCGTGGGCGTTGTCGTGCTGCTGCTATCGCCAATTGTTAAGCGCTGGATGCACCTTGATACGCTGAGCGATGCGCAGATCGAAGGCGATAGCGAAGCGGGTGAACCCCAAGCCGCCGGAATGCACCCGACAACAAGGAGCTAATCGCATGATCTTTGCCCGGAAGGCCGCGTTGGCCTGCCTGTTGCCGTTGTCTCTTGCTGCCTGTTCAACAGCAGATAAAACGGAGACTGCTTCGGTTTCGAAACCTGCGAACAAAGTGCCAGCGCCTTTCCCTTCGACCTATAAAGCCTATCCGGGTGCCGCCACCGCCATCCGCAACGTCACGATTTTCGATGGCGAGGGTAACCGCATCGACAATGGCGTTGTCTTCATGTCTGGCGGTAAGATTGAGAGTGTCGGCGGACCTGACACGGCGATACCTGCCGACATCGCGGTGTTTGATGGCGCTGGCAAATATGTGACGCCGGGTATCATCGACGTGCATAGCCATCTGGGCGATTATCCAACACCATCGGTCGAGGCGCATAGCGACGGTAACGAGGCAACTTCACCAACTACACCCGAAGTATGGGCCGAACATAGCGTCTGGCCGCAAGACCCCGGTTTCAGCCGCGCGCTGGCCAATGGCGGCGTCACTACGCTGCAAATATTGCCGGGTTCGGCTAACCTGATGGGCGGTCGTTCGGTGACGTTGAAAAATGTTTATGCGCGCACTGTTCAGGGCATGAAATTTCCCGGTGCGCCATACGGCATGAAAATGGCCTGCGGTGAAAATCCGAAGCGGGTTTACGGCGGTAAGGGCCGGATGCCATCGACGCGGATGGGCAACCTCGCGGTCAACCGGCAGACGTGGATCAAGGCGCAGGAATACCGCAAGAAGCGCGATAGCGGTAAGGACTTTACCCGTGACTTGGGTATGGAAACATTGGCCGGTGTGCTCGACGGCGAAATCCTGATCCACAATCATTGTTACCGCGCCGACGAAATGGCGCTGGTGCTCGATATGGCCAAGGAATTCGGATATAAAGTTTCGACATTCCACCACGCGGTTGAAAGCTATAAAATCGCTGATCTGCTGCGCGACAACGGCGTATGTTCGGCGGTGTGGGCCGACTGGTGGGGCTTCAAGATGGAGGCCTATGACGCCATTCCGGAGAATGCTGCGTTGGTGCACAATTCAGGGGCCTGCACGATCATCCACTCCGAT
>JANMPK010000415.1:0-10223 GCA_031369825.1 Sphingomonadales bacterium | reverse complement strand
TCCATGATGAAGGGCGATGCCGCCTCGATGGACGAAGCCTATCATATGTGGAACGTGCTGATTACGGCCCACGGCCTGATCATGGTGTTCTTCATGGTGATGCCCGCGATCATAGGCGGTTTCGGCAATTGGTTCGTCCCGATTATGATCGGCGCGCCGGATATGGCGTTCCCGCGGATGAACAATATTTCGTTCTGGCTGACGGTTGTGGCCTTCATCATGCTGTTGGGATCAAGCTTTGTCCCCGGCGGCACAGGTCTTGGGGCTGGTACGGGCTGGACAGTTTACGCGCCGCTATCGACCTCGGGCTCGGTCGGGCCTGCGGTCGACATGGCGATTTTCTCGCTCCATTTAGCTGGTGCTGCCTCGATTTTGGGCGCGATCAACTTCATCACCACCATTTTCAACATGCGCGCGCCCGGAATGACCATCCACAAGATGCCGTTATTTGTATGGTCGGTGCTGGTCACCGCCTTCCTGCTTTTGTTGGCACTTCCGGTGCTCGCAGCCGCGATTACGATGCTTCTGGTCGACCGTAACTTCGGCGGAGCATTCTTCGATGCAGCCGCAGGCGGCGACCCAGTGCTGTATCAGCATCTGTTCTGGTTCTTCGGCCATCCTGAAGTCTACATCATGATATTGCCAGGCTTCGGCATCGTCAGCCAGATCGTCGCAACCTTCAGCCGCAAGCCGGTGTTCGGCTATCTCGGCATGGCTTATGCGATGGTAGCCATCGGTGTCGTCGGCTTTGTCGTGTGGGCGCACCACATGTTCACCACGGGCATGAGCGTTGATATGAAGATGTACTTCACCGCTGCAACAATGGTGATCGCGGTGCCAACCGGCATCAAGATTTTCAGCTGGATCGCAACGATGTGGGGCGGCTCGGTCAGCTTCAAGACGCCAATGGTCTGGGCAATGGGCTTCATCTTCATGTTCACCGTCGGCGGTGTGACTGGTGTTGTGCTGGCCAATGGCGGCCTCGACGACAACCTTCATGACACATATTATGTGGTTGCGCATTTCCACTATGTGCTGTCGCTGGGCGCAGTGTTTTCGCTGTTTGCCGGTTTCTATTACTGGTTTGGCAAGATGAGCGGTCGCCACCTGAACGAAGCGCTGGGCCATCTCCATTTCTGGTTCTTCTTCATCGGCGTCAACGTCTTGTTCTTCCCGATGCACTTCTTGGGCAATTCGGGGATGCCACGGCGCATTCCGGATTATCCCGAAGCGTTTGCCTATTGGAACCAGATCGCCTCATGGGGCTACGCGATCATGGGCGTTGGCGTGCTGATCTTCTTCGTCAATGTGTTTTGGTCATTGCTCGCCGGACGCCAGGCTGAGGGTAATTATTGGGGCGAAGGCGCGACAACGCTCGAATGGACATTGTCGAGCCCTCCGCCTTTCCACCAGTTCGAAACGCTGCCGGTTATTAAGTAACCGACGGCGGTTCGCTGCTCCGTGCCATATTGGCCGGGACCGGAACCGATATGACGACCGTAACGCGCGATATCATTTTACCCGCCGATTGGCGTGACTTCTGGGCACTGACAAAGCCCCGGGTGATGAGCCTTGTCGTATTTACGGCGCTCTGCGGACTGCTGGCGGCACCCGGTGACATCCATCCGGTCATCGGCTTTACCGCCATCCTCTGTATTGCGGTTGGTGCCGGTGCGTCTGGCGCGCTGAACCAATATTATGAATATGACATCGACGCAAAAATGGCGCGCACAGCAAAGCGCCCGCTGCCCGCTGGCCGCATGGACCGGCAGGCGGCGTTGCATTTCGGCATAGGCCTTTCCGGATTTTCGGTGGTGACGATGGGTATGGCGGTCAACTGGCTGTCGGCCGGATTACTTGCCTTTTCGATTTTCTTTTACGCGGTGGTCTACACGATCTGGCTCAAGCGCTTCACGCAGCAAAATATCGTTATTGGAGGTGCCGCAGGCGCGTTTCCGCCGATCATTGGTTGGGCTGCGGTGACCGGCGACGTGACATTGCTGCCGATCCTTCTGTTTGCGATTATCTTCCTTTGGACGCCGCCGCATTTCTGGGCATTGGCGCTGTTCATGAAGGCCGATTATGCAGCGGCGGGTGTGCCGATGCTGCCGGTGGTGTCGGGTCGCAGGGTGACGCGGAACCAGATTTTTGCCTATAGTTTTCCAATGGCTGCGGCGGCGATTGCGCCCTATGCACTGGGTATGACCAGCTGGCTCTATGGTGCGACAGCGGTTCTGTTGAATATTGTGTTTCTGGTTTTTGCTTTCGCTGTGTGGCGCAATGAAGCGACCGAAGCGAGCGAGATGAAGCCCGAAAAACGCTTGTTTTCCTATTCGATTCTCTATCTGTTTTTGTTGTTCGCTTTGTTCGCTGGTGATCGGATGTTGTTGGCATGACGCCCCCCGATGAACGCCCCTACACGCCCGAAGAAACCAGGCTGATTCGGCAACGCCAGGCTGCGCGTTCAAAGATTTTGGCGGTTTTGCTGGTCGGTATGTGCGTGCTGTTCTTTGGCATCACTGTGGCGAAGATCGGTTACTGGTAATGGCCGGGCTGTCCAACTTACGGATCGCATTGCTTGCCGGAGGCTTGGCCGTTTCGATGGTCGGCATGGGTTTTGCGGCAGTCCCGCTATACCGGATTTTCTGCGAAGTAACCGGCTTTGGTGGCACAACGATGCGCGTTGATGCGGCAGTGGCAGCGACCGTCGTCGCTACCAACAAGCCGATAGTCATCCGCTTCGATGCCAACCACCGCAGCGACCTGCCGTGGGAATTCAGACCCGAACGTCCGACCGATACGGTCAGCATCGGTGCCAAAGACATGTCGATTTTCATCGCCAAGAATCTGTCTGACCAGCCGGTGACCGGAACCGCGACATTCAATGTCACGCCTGAGTTGGCGGGCAAATATTTCAACAAGATCCAGTGCTTCTGTTTCACCGAGCAAACACTCAAACCCGGCGAACAAGTGCGGATGCCGGTGCTCTATTATGTCGATCCGAAGATCATGACCGATCCGGATACCAAGGACATCGAAGAAATCACGCTTAGCTACACCTTTTACCCTGTGGAGACCCCTAACAAGGTGGACCGGCAGGATAAGGGAAGCTAAGAGCCAAATGAAGCTACAAGACCACAGGGAATAAGTCATGTCCGGTGCCAAGAACCACGATTATCATATCCTGCCTCCGAGTATCACACCCTTGGTCGGCTCGCTGTCGGCGCTCACCATGTTTTTTGGCATGGTGATGATGTTTCAGCCGGAGTTTTTCGGCCGTTATGGCGGTCTGATTTTTGGTCTCGGGTTGATTGGCGTTCTTTATACCTTTTACACATGGTGGGCTGACGTTATCAACGAAGCGCATGCCGGCGATCACACGCTGGTGGTGCAGCTGCATCTGCGCTACGGCATGATATTGTTCATCGCGTCCGAGGTGATGTTCTTCGTTGGCTGGTTCTGGGCCTGGTTCGATTTCTCGCTTTTCCCCGTGCCTTTGGAAGTTGTGAAGGATGCCGAAACGCATGCTTTCACGATAACCAATTTGATCGGTCAAGAGGGTGCTGCGGCGTTGTTGCAATGGCCGCCCAAGGGCCTCGAAGTACTCGACGCGATGAAGCTACCGTTGCTCAATACGCTGATCCTGTTGTGCTCTGGTACCACGGTCACCTGGGCGCACCACGCGCTGATCCACGGACAGCGCGGCGGCGAAATGAAAGGTCTTTGGGGCATCATCGGTGTCGGCGAGAATGACAGCGTGAAAAAGGGTCTTTGGCTGACCATTATTCTGGGCATCATGTTCACGACACTGCAAGCCGTCGAATATGCCGAAGCGCCATTCCCCTTTGCCGGCGTGAACTATGGCACCACATTCTTCATGGCGACCGGGTTCCACGGGTTCCATGTGTTGGTCGGGACAATCTTTCTGATCGTCTGTCTTGCGCGCGCTTATAAAGGCCATTTTACCCCGCAACAGCATTTCGGCTTTGAAGCGGCGGCCTGGTATTGGCATTTTGTCGATGTCGTATGGCTGTTCCTGTTCATCGTCGTCTATGTCTGGGGTGGCTGGGGCGCACCAGTTCACGCTTAATTTTGGCGATGCCTGACACCAGAAATCCAGAAGGGCGGCCGGGCATTGCCAAGGCCGCCCTTTTTGGCCTCTGCCCGGAATGCGGGTCTAAGACGCTTTTTTCCGAGCCTGCCAGATTTGCCGATCGCTGTGGCAATTGCGGTCTTGATTACAGCGCTTTCAATGTCGGCGATGGACCAGCGGCGTTTCTGACGATGGTCATTGGCGCATTGGTCATTGTCTTGGCGCTAACGGTCGACACGCTTTTTCGCCCGCCATTTTGGCTTCATGTCATTATCTGGGTGCCATTCACGGCGGCGATGACAGTCGCGTCCCTGCGTGTGGCAAAGGGTGCATTGCTGGCGTCCGAACATCGCAACCGTGCAGGCGAAGGCAGGCAATGAAACGCTGGCCGTTTATCCCGACGATATTGGTCGCGCTCGCTGTGGCGACGATGCTTGGCTTGGGCATCTGGCAATTGCAGCGCAAGGCCGAAAAGGAAGCCTTGCTCGCGCGTTATGCCGCAGCGGAAGGGTTGCCGCCGGTCACATGGCCCGCTGTGCCCGACCCCAAGGCGTTGCCGCTTTACCGGCTGTCGTCGGTGCAGTGCCTGAAGGTTGTTGGTTGGCGCGCGGTTTCTGGCAGCAGTGCGACCGGCCAATCCGGCTTTGCCCACCTCGCATCATGCCAGACTGGCGGAGGCGAAGGTCCGGGTGCGACCATCGCGGTCGGCTGGTCGCAAGGATATGAAAACCCGGATTGGACTGGCGGCTTGGTCGAAGGCATCATTGCCCCCGAAAAGGCACAATTGATCAGGCTGGTGGCAACCAAGTCGGTTGCAGGGCTAACCCCGCTCGCCAAACCGTCGCCGGACCAGATTCCGAACAATCATCTGCTTTACGCGATCCAATGGTTCATCTTTGCCAGTGCGGCGGCGGTAATTTATGTTCTCGCGCTGCGCAAAAGGCAGCTGGGGCAGTAACTGCCGCCCTTATTTCGGCGACAGCACCATCAGCATCTGGCGGCCTTCCATACGCGGATGTGCCTCAACCTTGGCGGTTTCAGCCATGTCTTCCTGCACCCGCTGGAGCAGCTGCATGCCCAGTTGTTGGTGGGCAAGTTCACGCCCCCGAAACCGCAAAGTAACCTTGACCTTGTCGCCCTCGCCGATGAACTCGGTGACCTTTTTCATCTTGGTCTGGTAATCGTGATCGTCGATATTGGGACGCATCTTGATCTCTTTGATCTCCTGCGTCTTCTGGCTCTTGCGGGCCAGATTGGCCTTTTTCTGTGCCTCGTACTTAAATTTGCCGATATCGAGGAATTTGCAAACGGGGGGATCGGCGTTGGGAGAAACCTCAACCAGATCGAGGCCTACAGAGGCCGCTTGTTCTATCGCTTCATTGGTGAACATGACACCCAGATTTTCGCCGTCGTCATCAATGACCCGCACTTTATCTACGGTAATCAATGTGTTGTAGCGCGGTCCACTTTTAACAGGTGGCGTCATGGCGCGCCGGGTCGGCGGGGTTGCGATAGTAGATACTCCTTACAATTACTTGATTCTGGCGCATTAGAGCCAAATGCGCGTTAAATAAAGGGGGTAGGCGTCAGCCACCGCCGATTTGTTGTATATCGTGGCCTTGCCGCAACGACCGCCGCACCCAAGATAGGGCCAAAGCGATTCGGGTAAAATTATCGTGGCCAGTGCAAACGGTTGCGATAATTATAGCCTTGCATACGTATACATTAATTTTCGACCTCCAAATTTTTACGGACAATCAAGACGATACATCGTTTTACAAGTTTTTACGCGGTTGTTCACTTCACGTTTAGGTAAAGTCGTGTATAAGACGACATATAGTTTGCATTGATTGACATATTAAATCGCCACTGCAAAATTTTATTTCTTTAGCGTTAGGATCAGATATGAACAGCTCCTCCGGGGGTTCGCTTTCCAGTGTGCCACACGGGCGGATCATTGACTTCGAAATCGCAGAATTACGCAAATTGCCCTTTCAGGACAGCTTGTACTTGTGGGTAAGCGGAACGCTTCCCTCTGTCGGATTTGAAGCCAGACTGGCCCCGCGCGTTTATCAAGACCGCCCCGATTACTGGGGCATCGAAGTGGCGGTCGTAACACAACCCAAAGTGGCGAATGACGCCAATATGGGTGAAGTTTCGCTCGATTTTGAGCGTTCCGTTCCGTTGACCGGGATCACGGGTGTTCGGGGGATCACCGTGATTGGGGCAAACCAGGTCAAGCGGATCGAGATTTCCGGCGAGTCCTGAAGAGGGTCGCAACTTGTCGGTTTGGGTCGGGGGCAGGTCGCATGCGATCTGCCCCCGCACTCGTTTTTGGACCAATGCAAAGACGCTCATTTCGGCAGGCTCGTGAGTGTGCCTACGGTCAGGACTTGAGGCAAAATCTGTGCCTCGCCCCCGGCGGGATAATAGAGATAGAGCGGCACGCCAGAGCGGCCATGTTCGGTGAGGAAGCGCGATATGGCCGGATCGCGGCGGGTAAAATCACCCTTTAGCGTTACGACACCGGCTTTCTCGAACGCCCTTTTGGTTTCCTCCCGGTGTATCGCCGCTGCTTCATTGACTTTGCAGGTTACGCACCAGTCGGCAGTGAAATAGACAAAGACCCGCCTTCCTTCTTCACGCAATTTGGCCAGGCCCGCCTCGGTAAATGGCCTGTTTGAAAGAGCATCAGGTTCAGCCCTCTTCGGCCTGGCATCACTCGGCAAAATCAGGGTTGCTGCCACCGCGACAGCCAATATCGCGGCAAGCACAAAACCGGAATTTTGACCGCGTTTCGGATTACGGCCCCACCCCCACAAACACAGTGCGATGATAGTTGCGGCGGCCAGACCGATCATGAATCCGTCAAATCCGGTCAAACGCCATAGCAACCATAACAACGCCGCAGCCGTTAGCGCCATCGGCACTGCCATCAGCTTGCGGAATATATTGAGCCAGGACCCGGGCTTGGGCAGCATTCGCCGGAGCGCTGGCACATAAGCGATCGCAAGGAAAGGCAGCGCCAGCCCCAAACCCAAGCCTGCAAACAGCAGTAACGCCTGGCCCATCGGCAAGAGCAAAGCCGCCCCCAATGCCGCCGCCATGAACGGACCAGTGCACGGCGTTGCCACGACCGCCGCTAATATTCCGGTCCAGAACGAGCCTGACAATCCGCTTTTGCGGGTTAGGCCATCGCCCGCTGCAATGCCGCCAACTTCAAACAATCCGGCAAGGTTGGCGGTAACCGCCACCATCAGCAGCAGGAGCAGCAAAACGATAACAGGCTCCTGCAACTGGAAGGCCCAACCCACTTCCTCACCCGCCGCACGCAGCGCCAGCATAGCGCCGCCAAGTGCCACGCAACTGAAAATTACGCCCGCCGAATAAGCCAGTGCATCGCGCCGCGCACCACGTTCGTCGCCGCCGGACTTTGCCAATGCAAGCGTCTTCAGCCCAAGGATCGGAAACACGCAGGGCATCAGGTTGAGCAGCAATCCTCCGAGGACGGCAAAGCACAGAATCAAGCCGAAGTTGACTGTGCTTTGCACGTTTTTGGACGCAGCTGTGCTGCCCAAAACCGCCACCTCATCACCGCCTTTGGGAACAGCACCGGGCACCGCTTTAATATCCAGCCCTTGCGCATCGTTGAACCGCAACAGCCCTTCTAGATTGCCGTCAAACCCGGTTTCAACCTCGCTGCGGATGATCAGCCAGTCACCCGTCCGCCGTGCCGATTGCCGGGCCGCGTAGCGGAACAGTTTTTCGGTTCGCGGGAAAAAATAGACATTCGACGCGGCGGCGCTTGCCGGAAACGGGATTGCGATTTCGATGCTCTTGCCGTCAATCGCGTAAGCCGCTGTCCGGTCAAGCGGCACCGGCAATGCTGCGCGATAGGGATCGAAACGGGCGCGATTCATCTGCGCGCCTTCCCCTGCCACCAGATCAATTGCCAGCTCGCCGCCTTCGGGGACGCAAATCTCGTTGGTGCAGGACAGCCAGTCGCCGCGAACCTTGACCGGTAACGGCGTGCCTATCGCAACATTCTTGTCGAGCGTCAGGTCAACCAGCACCGCATATTCGTGTTCAAAGACATGGTTCATCAGGCCGGAAATGATGAGCGGTTCTGGCACCGTATAACGTGGCCGTCCGGCAGTCACGCCCTTGGGCAGTTTCCAGTCGAGCGCCATCCCGAACCCGGCATCGCCCGGATTTTCCCAATAGCCATGCCAGCCGGGCTTCGGCTTGAAACGGAAGGCCAACGTTACGGTCTGCCCGGGTGCAGGCGTTGCGGTTTCGGCCTCCAATGTGGCGGGGACATTGAGCGACGCGCTGGGCAATTGCGCATGGGCGACGCCCGCTGCGAAGAAAAGTGTAAGGAAAAGCTTACAAAGATCACGAAAGTCAGCCCACGTAACCCCCCGCTCCCGCTTCCTCGAATGCGCCGCCGGTAATTTGCGGGTGAGAGGGTGGGCGGTGACTTCGATCATGCGAATCACATGGCATAGGGCGGGGTCTGTAGGACAGCGGTTTTTTATCTCACGCGAAGAACGCGAAGGGCGCGAAGAGGTTGCGCAATGCCGCACGTAGCGCCCTTATCAATAACAATATTCAAATTTGCACGATGCCTTGAGGCACAAAAGGCCCGTCAGGTAAAACCGTACTCTTCGCGCACTTCGCGTTCTTCGCGTGGAATCCTCTTTTCTCGGTTACCCCAGCCGCGCCAGCGCCGCCGTCAACCGGTCGGCCTCGGCTGCCTTTTCGGCATGGTCGGCGCGGGCTTTTTCGACGGCTTCGGGCTTGGCCTTTTCGACAAAGGCCGGGTTGCTGAGGCGACCGGCGAGTGAGGCGGCTTCCTTGGTGGCGGCTGCGATGGCTTTGATAACGCGGGCGCGTTCGGCGTCTAGGTCGATGATGCCTTCTAGCGGCAAGAGATATGTCGCGTCTGCATGACTGATGACGACACTGCCTTCCGTTGGCACTGCGTCGAACGTGATAAAGTCCAGCCGCGCCATCCGCCGCAGCACTGAGTCATTGAGAGCCAGCCATTCGTGAACCGACGGCGAAGCGTCTTGGATAGCAATCGTCATCTTCTCCGAAGGTGGCACATTGGCATCACTTCTTGAAGATCGGATATCTCCGATAAGCCTTGTGAGCCAACCGATTTCCGCTGTCGCCTCGCCATCAACTTCTGCCTTCGGCTCGGGCCACTTCGCATGTATCAGATCATATTTTCGTTCACCCATCGAATGCCACAGCTCTTCCGTAATAAACGGCATGAAGGGATGCAGCATCACCAATATCTGGTCGAGCACCCAACCGGCGACGGTCTTGGACTCCGCGTCCATCTCCTGCTTTTCGCCATTGACAAAAGCGGGCTTGATCAGTTCCAGATACCAGTCGCAAAACTGGTCCCAGACGAAGTGGTAGATCGCGTCGGCCATGCCGTCGAAGCGGAATTCGGCGAAGGCTTTGTTGAGCTTTTCGACCGTATCGACAACTTCGCCGATGATCCAGCGGTTGACCGCGAGCTCGGCTTTGGGGGCGCTAATCGAATGTGACCCGCCGATGCCGTTCGACTGCGCAAAGCGCGCGGCGTTCCACAGCTTGGTTGCGAAATTGCGGTATCCGGCGACGCGGCTTTCATCCATCTTGATGTCGCGGCCCTGGCTCTCCATCGCCGCCATGAAGAAGCGCAACGCGTCGGCACCGTACTGGTCGATCAGGCCGAGCGGATCGACGGTATTGCCCTTCGACTTCGACATTTTGCTGCCATCGGCGGCGCGGACGAGGCCGTGGAGATAGAGCGTCTTCCACGGCACTTCTTTCATGAAGTGAATGCCCTGCATCGCCATACGGGCGTCCCAGAAGAACAGGATGTCGAAGCCAGAGACCAGCACGTCATTGGGGTAATGGCGGTTGAGCATGGAAGCAGGGGCAGCACCCACCACTCCGTTCGTTTCGAGCGTCCCTTTTCCGTTCGTGTCGAGCATCGTCGAGACACCGTGAGGTTGTGCGCCACCGATAGGTGTCTCGACTGCGCTCGACACGAACGGGTTTGGTTGATCTTGTTCTTGAACCTCAGGCCAACCCAAAGTCCCAAACGGCCACAGTGCCGAGGAAAACCATG
>JANMPK010000410.1:0-7228 GCA_031369825.1 Sphingomonadales bacterium | reverse complement strand
CGCCAGCTTGTAGCGCGCGGACTGGATTGAATAGAAATTATGGATGGGTGCGCTTGACACAAAATGCGCGGTGCGGCGGCCATTGGCGGTCATTTCGGCAACCTTCTCGCCGGGCGCAATCGGCACCTGATCGGCGTCTGTCGTCACCTTGATGTCGGTCATCACCCAGTTGGTGCGCACCTGATTATAAGCGGTCGCCGACATATCCTCCAGCTTTGCTCTGCGAAGCTCGGCAGGCAGGCCTTGGCGGCGACGCTGCACGCGGTCAGTCAGTAAACCCTGACGCTCCATCCCGATGATAGGGGCGAAGTCGGAATTGTTCACAAACGTGCCGTTGAGCGCGACATTCGTGCCAGGCATCCCGTTGCGGAAACCGCGGTACCAGAGCTGCGATTTGAAGCTCAGCCTGGCTGTCGCACCTGGGCCAAGCGGGGTGTCAAAACGGTAAATGCCATAATCAAACTGCTCGTCATAACGCGCACGTTTGGCACCCTCGATTATTATGTCACTGAATTTTCCGTCCATACTTCCGCTACGCACATGCACTTCGCTGAGCGGCTTACTGCTGTCGTTGCGGAGCATATAGCTGCCCACGACATCCAGCCGTTTTTGTTTCGGCTGGATATTGGCGGTGATCACGACATTGGTGATGACAGGCTGATCCAGCTTTTCATATTTCAGATATTGTTTTTCAAAGTCGGCGAGTTCTTTTTCCATCCAGTCAGTCGTGCGATACTCATTCAGTATCTTGATATTCCGGTGAATATACAACCCGCTACTGACCATTCCGGCAATCGCTAGCCCGCCAACGGCAATCGGCACAAACCTGATCCGGTTACGTATATTGGCTAACCTTGGCAGCAATGCGGTCACCGTTCCGCGCGGCCAGATCAGATGAGCAACGGTCATTAATAGCACACCTAAACACAGCCAATAGAAGCGCAACCATGTCGCGCCGACCCAAAAACCACCTGCGCCGTTCATATCGCTGAGCGGTTCGGCAGGTCCGGCCCCGAAGCGGTAGAGATCATTTTCATAGCCCATGTTGCGCAGGAAAATACCCGATACAAACCAGATGAGCATGAGCCCCCAACCCATATATTTGTTAGGGCTAACCACTTGCATAAACACCGATAATATAGCGATCAGCAACATATCAATCGACAAAGGCAAAACGAACCAGCCGAGATACTGGCCAATCGAAAAATCGGTGGTGCCCTGCGCCAACTGGGTTGCAACACCCGTCACCAGGCCTGCCATATTTACCAGCAGCAGCACGACGAAGATCGCTACAACCTTTGGTGCGAACATGATCCAGTCAGCGGTAGGGGTTGAGTCCAGTATTTCGTTAAGTTTACGGTCCCGCTCGCGCCATACCAGTTCGCCACCGTAGAAGATCGCAACCATAAGCAGGAAAAGGGTGAATACGGTGCGGAGCGTTTCAATAACGCCCGATGTCAGTTGATAAGACGAGGTACCGTACAAAGTCCGCGTGGTCCAAAGCTCGGCAGAGCTGTTCAAAACTGCGAGGAGTAGAATTACGATCAGGCCGGGGCTTTTCAGCACCTGCATGATCTCTGTGCGTAAGCGAACAACCAACTGCGCACGAGTTGTCGCGGCTCCATATGCCGGACGCACATCGCCTCCGGTGAGCACTGGCGCGGTGGCGGCGGCTTTAGCTTCTGCCGCCTGCGACCTTACCATTTTTTTCAACTTCCGCTTCGATGCCGGACGATCAGCCATTGAAAAGCGCCATATGGTGAAGCCAACAAACAGCGCCGACAACCCGAGTACGAACAACCGATTGAACAACATGTTGCCCGTCAACGGAACCATCAGCGTGTTCAATTCTGCGGTAGTCCAATAGCGCGACGTTTCCTGAAGCGCTGCAATCCCAAGCAGTTCAAACTTTGCAACAACGGGCAACTGTTCGGGCGCGTTGCTGAGAATGACCGAAGTGATCGTATAACCCATCAGGAAGATGATCACGCCGATATAGGTTGCCATCATCGACCGGAATGTCGTGGCCAGCGTTAGCAAGAATGCGCTGCTGAAAATGATATTTGGTACCGCGATGATCAGGAAATGCCAAAGGTACGGATAAGGCCCGTTTGGACCTACGGTTTCCGGGTCAACCCATGGCATCATGACGCCCACAGCCATACCCAGCGGGACAGCCAAATAGCCCAATAACGCTATGCCAAGGCCACCCAGAAAGCGCCCCAGTACAAAATCGATCTTGGTAACCGATGTTGCCCTGACAATCGGACCAAAGCCCGTCGCATCATCACGGATGATCGCATTGGCGACGAACGAGGTCGTTACAAACTGGTAGAATATCGAAAATATCGCCAATGCCAGCGCGATACCGAACGGTGCATTCTCATGAATTGCACTGCCGCCGCCAATACCAACGTTTTCGCTGGCGGTCAGGCCAAAACCGAGAAGGAAGAAGATCGCAACTGCAACCCAAAAAACCGGATTGCGCAATTGATAGCGCAGTTCAAACCCCGCGATGCCAAACAGCATATCCGTTCCCCGCCTTAAGCCGCAAGCTGCGTGTTATCAGCACGCGAATCAGCGAGCGTCGTGAAATATACATCTTCAAGACCGGCATTGACCGGTTCAAATCCGGTTGGCTGATTATCGGCCATGACATGGACAATGGTGCGCCCGGCAAACAGCCGCGATGAAATCACGTTATGTTGGGCGGCAATCTGGTCAAGTTCATCACGGTCCACCGTCTTTTTCCAGACCCGTCCATTGGTGCGCGCAATCAAATCCAGCGGTGCACCTTCCAATTGCACCTTACCGCCAGCCAGCACCGCCATGCGCGGGCAAAGGTCGGCGACATCATCGACGATATGCGTTGATAATATAACCACAACATTCTCGCCAATCCCTGCAAGCAAGTTCAGGAACCGGTTGCGCTCTTCGGGGTCTAATCCCGCCGTTGGTTCATCGACAATGATCAATTCAGGATTGCCAATCAGCGCCTGCGCAATACCAAAACGTTGCCGCATACCTCCTGAAAAGCCCGCTATGGCCTTGCTCCGAACGCTCCACAAATTGGTCTGGTTGAGCAATGTTTCAACCACCGTCTTGCGTTCGCCCTTGCCAGAAATGCCTTTCAATACGGCCATCTGATCGAGCATATCGTAAGCCGAAACACGGGGATAAACCCCGAAATCCTGCGGCAGATAGCCAAGCTTGCGGCGAAGCATCTCAGGCTCTGCCAATATATCAAGGTCACCAAAGATGATTGTCCCCGCGCTCGGCACCTGCAACGTCGCAATCGCCCGCATCAGCGTCGATTTACCGGCACCGTTGGGACCAAGCAGCCCGAACATGCCGCGCGGTATCGACAGCGTAACATTATCCAGCGCGCGGGTGCCGTTAGGATAAATGTGGCTGACGCCGTTAAGTTCGAGCATTGGGTTCCCTCCCGCTAACACTGTATTACTATAGCATTACAGCTATCAGCAACTAACTCAACGAGCAATGTTTTTAGTCGAACGCTGAATTCATCTGGTCGAACTTGAAAATTGGCGGGGATAAAATGCGCTGCGCGCTTACGTCGTGGAGTCCGGCGGTTCTATAGCATCGCCATGAGTGATGAACTGTTTGGCGGTGGTGCAGCAGCAACCGCCGCTTCCAATGACTATACCGCGTCCGCCATCGAGGTGCTGGAGGGGCTGGAGCCCGTCCGGCGGCGTCGCGGTAAACCCCAGCTTCCCTTATTTCGTCGAACATTGCGGCCGTGCCTATCAAGCGCAATTGCCACGCGGCGTTCGCCGCACACCGCCACCAATGCCATTTGGTGGACCCAGAGTCAGGTAACGCGTTAGATAATTTAGACGATTGCCAAACGGGCCAGCATGACCGGCCCGTTTTCTTTTTTCAATCGCGCTTGATCGCCTCGGCAAGACCGGGCGAATATTCGGCCCCGTCCGGCACCTGCGCCGTCGATTTGCGAACCGTATCGCCGATCGGCTCGGCCCGACCACCTAGGCACTTGGCCAGAAAGCCCTCGGTCACCGCGTTGAACGCGATATTGTTAGTGGGCTTTGCAAAACCATGCCCCTCATCAGGAAACAGCACGTAGGTTACCGGAATGCCTTTGGCTTTCATTGCCGAGACGATCTGGTCTGATTCTGCCTGATTGACGCGCGGGTCGTTGGCACCCTGCCCGATGAGGAGCGGACGGACTATCTTGTCAGCCGAATATAGCGGTGAGCGTTCTTTCAGAAGCGCCAGCCCTTCGGGTGTGTTGGGATTGCCCATGCGCTGGTGAAACTGGTTGACGATCGGGGCCCAATAAGGGGGGATCGTCTTCAACAGTGTCTCAAGATTGGATGGGCCCACAATATCGACGCCGCAGGCATATACCTCCGGCGTGTATGTCAGTCCGGCAAGTGTTGCGTAACCGCCATAGCTGCCACCCATGATCGCAACCTTGTCCTTTTGCGCAACCCCGCTCTCGACGGCCCAGGCGACCGCGTCGGTCAGATCATTCTGCATCTTGCGGCCCCATTCGAGATTACCCGCCGCGATGAAATCCTTGCCGAATCCAGTCGAAGCGCGAAAATTGACAGACAGCACGGCATAGCCGCGGTTCGCAAGCCACTGGTGATAGCTGTCAAAGCCATATCCATCGCGTCCCCAAGGTCCGCCGTGGACAAACAGCACCATCGGCACCGCCTTATCCGCTTTGCCGTCGGCGTTAGCGTCGGCCGACTTTGGCAGGGTCAAATAGCTGACCAGATTCAGCCCGTCGCGCGACTTGATCTCTACCGGATACATCGGCATCAGCGGCGCGCCGACAAGTTCGGGACGACCGACATAGAGTTTCTTCAGGTCTTTGGTCTTGCGGTCAAACTGGTAAACGGCCGTCGGTTCGACCAGCGGATCGTTCCAGACCAGCCAGCGATCATCCGCGTCAGTACGCGACTGCACCCCGAAATCGCCTTTCAGCTTGCCGCTCAGCAATTTCCAATCGGCCGCAATATCCTTATCGAGGATGGTCCATTCGTTCTTGAGATAATCGACGCTATATCCTTCGACCTCGCCGGTCTTGGGGTCGCGCAATGTGTCGCCGATGTCGGCCTTTGCGCTCTCGGCGAGCAGCTTGCGTTTGCCGGACTTCATATCCTGGGCATAGAGCGCAGCGGTGTTGCGATCACGGCTGTCGATCCAGTACAGCGTCGAACCGTCATTGGTAAATCCGGCCGGAGATGTTGTCAGCGAATCTTCCAAGCCGGTCGAGGCGAAAGGCTTTTCACTGACCTTGCCGTCTGCAACATCGAAATAATCGGAACCGCCTTGGGCGTTGGACCTCTCGGCCATGCGCAACGTCAGAGTGTCGTCTGCGGTAAAGCCCGAATAGCTCTCATTGCGCATGACTTCCTTGGTTGTGCCGGTTTTCAAATCGAGCAGGTGAACATCGTGATATTGCGGGTTGCGGTTGTTAAGGCCGATCAGGATCTTGTCCTTGATCTGATATGAAGTGCCGACCATCATCACCCGCGTTTTATCAAACGGCGTATAGTTCCGCTCTTTCCCGCTGGCGACATCGACACCATAGAGCAGGAAATTCTCATCCCCGCCCTTGTCCTGGATATACAAGATCATCGAGGAATCGCCGGACCAATTGAAATTGCGGATCGGGCGATCCTTCGACGCGGTGACCGGCTTGGCCTTCGCCATATCGCTTGCCGGTGCGACAAAGACATTCATCACGCCGTCAAGCGGTGCCCGCCAGGCAATCCATTTCCCGTCCGGGCTAAGCGCCGCTCCGGATTTCTGCGGATTACCGAATAGTTTTTCACGCTCGATCAACGGGACAGTATTGCCGTCCTGGGCAACGACAGCGGCAGGGAGAGCAGTAAAGACCATAGACAAGGTCGCTACCGAGGTCAGAAAAGAATATTTCATGAGGGGCTCCTGTTGGTGTGTTAGGATATTAATACGCTTACTGCCGGATCGTCAATCCCAAAGATAGTTCGAAAATCGGGGATAACAAAAAGCGGCGCTTGCGTCGCGGAGTCCGGCGGTTCTATAGCATTGTCATGAGTGATGATCTGTTTGGCGGTGGTGCAGCAGCAACCGCAGCTTCCAATGACTATACCGCGTCCGCCATCGAGGTGCTCGAAGGGCTGGAGCCCGTCCGCCGCCGTCCCGGCATGTATATTGGCGGTATCGACGAACGCGCGTTGCACCATCTTGCGTCGGAAGTGCTCGACAACTCGATGGATGAGGCGGTTGCGGGACATGCCAACCGGATCGAAGTGTATCTGGCCGCCGGCAACCGGCTGACGATTAGCGACAATGGGCGCGGCATTCCGGTCGATCCGCATCCCAAGTTTCCGGATAAGTCGGCGCTTGAGGTTATCCTGACGACGCTGCATTCGGGCGGCAAATTTTCGGACAAGGCCTATGCGACCTCGGGCGGCCTGCACGGCGTCGGGGTGTCGGTGGTCAACGCCTTGTCGGACGATACGGTGGTCGAGGTTGCGCGCAACAAGCAGCTTTACCGGCAGCGTTTTTCCAAGGGGCTGGCGCTTGGGCCGATGGAGGAGCTTGGGCCAACCCAAAACCGTCGCGGGACGACGATTGCCTTTACCCCTGATGTCGAGATTTTCGGGCCAGACGCAAAGTTTAAACCGGCGCGGTTGTTCCGTTTGGCTCGGTCGAAAGCGTATCTCTACGCCGGGGTTGAAATCCGCTGGCGTTGCGATCCAGAGCTTGCGACAGAGGATGTTCCACCCGAGGCCGTATTCCAATTCCCCGGTGGCCTGTCCGACCATTTGCGCGAGCAGCTCGGCACGCGGGCGTGCGCTACGACTGACTTTTTTGCGGGAACGCAGGATTTCCCAGATAGCCAAGGCCGCGTTGAATGGGCGATTAGCTGGCCGCTTTATTCGGATGGATCGTATAGCTGGTATTGCAACACGATCCCGACCCCGGATGGCGGCACGCACGAAGCCGGTGTCCGTGCGGCACTGACCAAAGGACTGCGCGCGTTCGGCGAACTTATAGGCCAGAAAAAGGCGGCGCAGATTTCTTCGGAGGATATCTTCAACGAAGCCGAGCTGATGCTATCGGTCTTCATCCGCAATCCGCAGTTCCAGAGCCAGACCAAGGACCGGCTAACCTCGCCAGAAGCGACGCGGCTCGTAGAAAACGCGGTGCGCGACCATTTCGATCATTTCCTTGCCGACAATATGGA
>JANMPK010000404.1:0-2008 GCA_031369825.1 Sphingomonadales bacterium | reverse complement strand
ATTGGATTTCGGTTCGCAAAACCCCTTGGCTGGTTCATGGCTGCGTATGCCTTCGTCATCTTCGTTGGGTCCATTCACCTCGGCTGGCACTATGCAGTCGACGGTATTGTTGCAGCACTTGGAATGTGGGCGATCTGGCGTGTTGTAGACTGGTGGTGTAAAACTTCCGGCTATGACGAAAGTGTCAATCAACAAGCCTGATTGCCATAAGCTGATTGCGACAAAAACAAATTTCACCCCACAAGCAGAACTTCCACGCTGCCAAGGCTTTGCTGCTTGCGACAACGGCGCCCTTGCGCGATGTAGCGCTTCATGTCCCACAATCTGACACATCTCGAACGGCTAGAGGCCGAAAGCATACACATCATGCGTGAGGTGGTTGCCGAGGCCGAAAAGCCGGTGATGCTTTATTCGGTAGGCAAGGATTCCGCCGTTATGCTGCATTTGGCGCGCAAGGCGTTTTATCCGTCGCCACCGCCTTTCCCGTTGCTGCATGTCGATACGACGTGGAAGTTCCGGGCGATGTACGAATTGCGTGAGAAAGCGGCGCGTGACGCGGGTATGGAGTTGCTGGTCTATCAAAATCCCGAAGCTATCGAAAAAGGTATCAATCCCTTCGATCATGGCGGGTTGCACACAGATATGTGGAAGACCGAAGGGTTGAAGCAGGCGCTCGACCATTACGGCTTCGACGTTGCCTTTGGCGGCGCACGGCGCGACGAGGAAAAAAGCCGCGCCAAGGAACGCGTTTTCAGCTTTCGGAGCGCCAACCACCGCTGGGACCCCAAACAACAACGCCCCGAATTATGGAACCTCTACAACGCAAAGAAAGCAAAGGGTGAAAGCATCCGCGTATTCCCGATCTCGAACTGGACAGAGCTCGACATATGGCAGTATATCCATCTGAATAATATAGAGATTGTTCCGTTATATTTCAGCGCGCCGCGTCCCACGGTCGAACGAGACGGCATGTTGCTGATGGTCGATGATGAGCGATTTCGGTTGAACGACGGCGAAGTGCCGGTCGAACGATCAATCCGCTTCAGGACGCTCGGTTGCTATCCGCTGACCGGCGCGGTCGAAAGCACTGCGGCGACACTGCCGCAGATCATTCAGGAAATGCTTCTGACAACGACATCCGAACGGCAGGGCCGCGCCATCGACCACGACCAAGCGGCGAGCATGGAGAAGAAAAAGCAGGAGGGTTATTTCTGATGTCCTCCGTCTACGAAACCGACGCGCTGATTGCGCAGGACATTGACGCTTATCTCGAAATGCACCAGCATAAGTCGTTGTTGCGGTTCATTACTTGCGGTTCGGTCGATGATGGAAAATCGACGCTGATCGGTCGACTGCTCTACGATTCCAAAATGATTTTTGAAGATCAACTGGCGACGCTCGAAGCAGACAGCAAACGGGTCGGAACTCAGGGTCAGGAAATAGATTTCGCTTTGTTGGTCGACGGCTTGGCGGCTGAACGCGAACAAGGCATTACCATTGATGTCGCGTACCGGTTTTTCACGACTGAAAAGCGCAAATTCATCGTTGCCGATACCCCAGGGCACGAGCAATATACCCGTAATATGGTGACCGGCGCCTCGACTGCCGATCTTGCCATCATCCTGATCGACGCGCGCAAGGGGGTGCTGACGCAGACCCGCCGCCACAGCTATCTCGCCCACCTGATCGGCATCAAGAACATCGTGCTGGCGGTCAACAAGATGGACCTCGTCGATTATGACATCCTGAGTTACGATAACATCGTCGAGGATTACCGCTGCTTTGCCCGCGATATCGGGATCAGCGACTTCTCTGCGATTCCTATTTCGGGTTTCAAGGGCGACAACATCGCCTCGCTTTCCGCAAACACGCCTTGGTACAAAGGCAAACCGCTAATCGAGCATCTCGAAGACGTGGAGCTCGACATCACCAGCGATCAGGCCAAGCCATTTCGCCTGCCGGTCCAATGGGTCAACCGGCCGAACCTCGATTTCCGTGGGTTTTCCGG
>JANMPK010000403.1:0-1891 GCA_031369825.1 Sphingomonadales bacterium | reverse complement strand
CACATTCTATTTCTTCGGCGTCGGGCGATATGATATTCATTCCATAATCTTCAAAAAGGCGGTCAAGTTTTTGGCGGAGTGACGGCCCTCCACGACCGTGAACAACCATCCTGGCTTCGATCACCGTTCCCGCACTGATGGAAATGCCATCGGCTGAGTCAAGGATCGCCAGATAGTCATCGCGCTCGACCTCACCCAACAAGATTGCAACTAAAGCCGACGTATCGACTGCAATCATATCGGCAGGCCGTTCTCATCCCATTCAAGCTCGAAAGCATCGTCGCGCCGTGGGATTTTGTCGGCTTCGGCAAGGATGGCATCAATGCGCAGCCTGCGAGCGGCGCGATCTTCCTCACTCAATGTGCTGACCGGTATCAACTTCACTTGAGGCTTGCCAGCGTGGTTGATGAAAACCTCTTCTCCACGCATGGACGCGGCGATGAGCTTGGAAAGCTTGGCTTTGGCTTCTCCGATGTTGACATGGATGGTCATAACGGGAGGGAGATTAGCTTGACCAAGTAGGTTGGTCAAGTAGCCGTCTCACTCCCACTCAATCGTCCCCGGTGGCTTGCTCGTGTAGTCATACACGACCCGGTTGATACCCTTCACCTCATTGATGATCCGCGTCGAAACCCGGCTCAAAAAGGCGCTTTCGAAAGGGTAGATGTCGGCGGTCATGCCGTCGGTGCTGGTCACGGCCCTTAGCGCGCAGACATTGTCGTAGGTGCGGTGGTCGCCCATTACGCCTACCGTCCGCACCGGCAATAACACCGCGAAGGCCTGCCAGATTTCGTCGTATAATCCGGCGTTCCGGATTTCCTCTAGATACACTGCGTCGGCTAGCCGCAATATGTCGCAGCGTTCTTTGGTTACTTCGCCCGGGATTCTGATCGCGAGGCCGGGGCCGGGGAAGGGGTGGCGGCCTACGAAGGCGTCTTTGAGGCCAAGCTCGCGGCCAAGCGCGCGGACTTCGTCCTTGAACAGCTCGCGCAAGGGTTCGACCAGCTGCATGTTCATCCGTGCGGGCAGGCCGCCGACATTGTGATGGCTCTTGATCGTCACCGATGGCCCGCCGGTGAAGGAAACGCTCTCGATCACGTCGGGGTAGAGCGTGCCTTGCGCGAGGAAGTCGGCGCCGCCGATTTTCCTGGCTTCTTCCTCGAACACATTGATGAATTCGCCGCCGATGAATTTGCGTTTTTTCTCGGGGTCGGTTTCGCCAGCGAGGCCAGCCATAAAGCGTTCCTCGGCGTCGACGACAACGAGCGGGATGTTGTAATGGTCGCGGAAAAGCGTCTCGACCTGTTCGCGTTCGTTCATCCGCAGCAGGCCGTGATCGACAAATACGCAGGTGAGTTGTTCACCGATGGCCTCGTGGATCAGGATCGCCGCGACCGAGCTATCGACGCCGCCCGATAGTCCGCAAATCACCAGGCCCGAACCCACCTGCGCGCGGATTTCGGCAATCTTGGTGGCGCGGAATTCGGCCATCGTCCAGTCGCCCGCCAGCCCGCAAATTTTATGAACGAAGTTGGAGATCAGCTTCGCGCCATCGGGCGTATGCACCACTTCCGGGTGGAACATCGTGGTGTAATATTTGCGCGCCTCGTTGACGCAGATGGCAAAGGGCGCGTTGGGCGAGGTGCCGATGACTTCAAAACCTTCGGGCGCGACTGTAACGCGGTCGCCGTGGCTCATCCATACCGGATAGCTGCCGCCGACGTCCCAAAATCCATCGAACAACGGGCTCGATTTCAGGATTTCAACATCTGCCCGTCCAAATTCCGCCGCGTGGCCGCCCTCGACGGTGCCGCCCAGTTGCGTGCACAATGTCTGCTGGCCGTAGCAAATCGCGAGTATCGGCAGGCCGCTGTCGAACACGACTTGCGGC
>JANMPK010000388.1:0-3023 GCA_031369825.1 Sphingomonadales bacterium | reverse complement strand
GACATTGAAGCGCGGTACGGTTATCAAATCAATCCGCCTGACCGGAGACGCGCAGGAAATCGACTGCCGGTTCGACGGTATCAAGGGGCTGGTCCTTCGCGCAGAATTTGTCCGCAAAAGATGATCAGGATTAGCATCAGACGCATTTCGGCTCGCGGGTTCCTACGTCTTTTACTTGCGGTCTTCTACCTGATAGCCGGGATAGCCCATCTGCGGTCGCCCGACGGCTTTATCGCGATTACGCCTTCTTGGGTGCCTTATCCGGCTGAAGTCGTAGCATTCACAGGCATCGCTGAGATAGCTGGCGCAATCGGCCTGATGCTCCCCCGTTTCCGTTACGCCGCAGGCATTGGCCTTGCGCTTTATGCGTTATGTGTTTGGCCCGCCAACATCAATCATGCGTTTGGCGACATAGCGATTGGCGGGCGCGATTTGAGTTGGTGGTATCACGGTCCGCGCCTCGCCTTTCAACCGGTGTTTATCTGGCTCGCATTGTGGGTTGGCAGTGTTACAAATTGGCCATTTCGTAAAACGGTTTAATGGACCCGAAAATCTGTTACGTTGGTTAAGTCATTAGCTTTGGATTCAAAAGGAGTCGCATAATGCACAAAGATGGCGATCATATCGACGTAACCGAAGAAGAAGCCAGCGGCGGTGTTAAAAACCAAGGGGTGCGCTATGTGTTGGCGATATCGTTGGGCCTGACAATCATCATTCTGTCGCTGATGTGGATGACCAGCGCGGTTATCAACTGATACAGCGCTCTTGAAAGCTCCTTCACGGCTGACCAGATAAATAGTGCCCACAATGATGCGGGCTGTCTCGATCCGCAGGAGTAAGCTCACATGAACAAAGCCGTCGGAATGCCATGCCCTGTATGTAAAGTTGCGCTTGTGATGACCGACCGTCAGGGCATCGAAATAGACTATTGCCCACAGTGCCGCGGCGTTTGGCTTGACCGCGGGGAACTCGACAAGATTATAGAACGCAGCGCTGCCGACATGGCACCCGCAGCTATGCGCGCGCCTCAGCCGCAGCATCAGGGATATTCACAACAGACATATTCTTCGGATTCGCATGGCTTTGGCCACAAAAAGTGCAAAAAATCGTTTTTCGAAGAAATTTTCGACTAGGCTGGGCTAAGATGACGTAATGAGCCACCGTTCTTTCCGCACCCGTCTGCGTGCATTTCAAATGATGCGCGATACGCCGCCGGACCCTGGCTTTATTGCTGACTTGGAGTTTCTCGAAAACCGCGACCTCGATCTATCGGTGCGGATCGGTGGCATGTTGGCCTTCAATGCTTTGATGGTGACCATCGGCACTCATCCAATTTCCGCCAGTCCCGGCGCGCCTTTAAGCCTTGATGCCGCGACCCAGCCAGTCCTCACCATCGCCAGCCTGATCGGCATTGTCCCGCTAATCATCTCCAGCGCCTTGTGTCTGCGCGCCCTATTGCTCGGTGAGGAGTTTGATAGTGAGGGGCTCGACGGCAATGATGCGGGGCTGCGCCAACGCTTGTTCGCCGCGTTCATCGCCTCAATCGACGTGCAAAGCCGTCTGCTCCGCCAATCTGTGACCGCAACCTTTACCGGCGGGGTGATGACGATGCTGGTTTGGGCGTGGATTTTGGCAGAAAAGATGGTCTGATCGCAACATTAGGTGTTAGGATAATAGCGGCGTAAGAAAGCCTCCCTGCCCTTCCCCGGAGAATCCCTATGGCAAAGAGCCAAAAGAAATCGAGCAAAGAAATCCGCAAACCCAAGGCGGATAAAGCTCCCAAGCAAAACGCATCTAACCCGTCGACGAAAGCGGGAGTGGTGCGCGGCTTGGACAATATGAAGAAATAGATGTTTGGACGAAAGCGGTAGCCTAGCCAGCCACCCGCGTCAGCCGTGTGCGGTTGCGGCTAATCCAGTCTTGCTTGTCATCGTCAAGATAATCGACCTGCTTTAACGTCTCCAACGAGTCCCCGTCCCGCGTCGTGGTCAGACGCAGAATCGCCGGGCGGTTTTCATCCTCCGCCTTCACCTCTTCCACCATCGTCCAGTGCGCCGCGTCCTTGGCCACACCGTCCAGACGCGCGGCGTAAGTTTCGACCGATACCTCCTTGCCTTTGCGGAAGGTGCCTGAAGTGACTGTGCCAGCGGCAGCATCGAACAGCTCGACCGAAGTGATACGGACATTGCCGACCGTTGGCCCGTCGTCGAAATCTGACCTGCGAATGGTTGTCGCTCCGTCGCTCTGATCCTCGATGCGGGTTTTGACCGGAATACCGAACCATTTATTCGCGCCGTAATCGAGATATTCCAGACTGCCCTCCCAGTTCCCCGTCAAAGATGCGCGCGCGGCGGTAAGGTCAACCAGCGCGCCTTGCGTTTCAGCGTTGGCAATCTGCATCGGCGCGGTCATCAAAAGCAAGGCGGGAATCAGGATGGGCATGGGTTCGGCACTTCTCTTCATATTGGTCGTTGCAGCATATACGTTGCGCATTGCTGGCCGGATGCACTCCCATCACATCGGTTTGGGTTGCCACAGCTCGATCTTGCGGCCTTCGGGGTCCATGATATGCGCGAAGCTGCCCATGCCCTCGTCGGGCAAGACTTTCAACGGGACCACCCCGTGTTCGGCGCAGCGGGCAAGCATGCTGTCCATATCATCGACCATCAGATTGAACATGAACTCCTTATTCGACGGCGCGAAATAATCGGTGTCGGCGGCAAAGGGCGAGAATACCGTGCCCGCGCCCGGATGCGCAGCGGCGGTTTCCGGCAAAAACACCAACCCGCCCCAATCGTTGAATTCGAGGTCGAGGACACGACCATACCATTCGCGCATCGCGGCAGTATCCGCCGATTTGAAAAACAGGCCTCCCAAACCTATTACCTTAGGCCCGATGACTTTGGACATGATGGTCTCTCCCTGTAAATGCGCTCAAGCCGGCTCCGCCGCCAATCGTTCAAAAATCGCTAGGATCTGGTCCGGCGTAGCTGCTTGGATTGCGCCCGCCGACACCTCAGCCT
>JANMPK010000372.1:0-5023 GCA_031369825.1 Sphingomonadales bacterium | reverse complement strand
ATGGTTTTACGCGCCACAAAACTCGTCATTTCCACTGCCGCTTTACTGGCGCTTGCTGCATGTGGTGCTCGCAAGGATGAGGATATCGTTCGCCATAATAATGACAGCTTCAAAAATCCGAATGCCCGGATATGTCTATCCGATCTCAAGGCAAAATCGGTGCGCTTTTCCGCGCTGCCCAATCAGAACTACAGCGGCGGTTGCCGCACCATCGACACACTGAAGTTGATGGACTTTGGTACTGAAGCAACCAATTTAGGCCCGATGACATGCCCGCTTACCGCCAGTTTCGTGGCTTGGGCACAGCATGCGGTACGCCCAGCGGCAAAGCAATATCTAGGGTCGGATGTTGTCCGCATAGAAACCTTGGGAACCTATAGCTGCCGCAACGTAGGTGGTGGACGCTCTGGTAAATTATCACAGCATGCTTTTGGCAATGCGGTCGATATATCCGCATTTGTCTTAAGAGATGGCCGCCGCATTACTGTGCTGGACGGTTGGCGCGGCAAAAAATCCGAACAGGAATTTCTCCGCCGCCTCCACCAATCGGCATGCAAACGCTTCGGCACCGTTCTCGGCCCCGATTATAACGGTGCGCATGCCAATCATTTCCATTTTGATATGGCGCAATCAATGAAAGACGGCTCTGCCTATTGCCGTTAATCCATGATCCGCTATCAATGCGGAATGACAGATAAAGACGTATCAGACCGCCGTTTCTATAAAGCAAAACAAGAAGCAGGCTTTGCCGAAAAGCAACTGGTAACCCCGCAAACGCAAAGCGCCTCCTATCGCCTGGCGTTTCAGGACACCGAATTTTTACTGCGCGAAGAACTGCGCCCGGTGCGGTTTCAGCTGGAATTGCTGAAAACCGAAATGCTGCTGGAGGAAGCGGATATCGCTTCGACGCTGGTCATCTATGGCTCGGCGCGCATACCCGAACCAGACAGCGCAGATGCGTTGGTTGCGATGGCAACCGACGACCGCAGCAAGATCATTGCCGAGCGGATGAAGGATAAATCACGTTATTATAATGAATCCCGCAAACTTGCGCGGTTGGCGAGCGAATGCGCGGTCACTGATGACAATGGCAAACGCCATTTCGTGGTATGTTCGGGTGGCGGCCCGTCGATTATGGAGGCCGCCAATCGCGGCGCGCATGATGTCGGGGCCGAATCGATTGGTCTCAACATCGTCTTGCCGCATGAGCAGGCGCCAAATATCTATGTGACGCCTGATCTAAGCTTCCAGTTCCATTATTTTGCGCTGAGGAAAATGCACTTCCTGTTGCGGGCTCGGGCGCTTGCAGTGTTTCCAGGTGGCTTTGGCACATTCGATGAATTTTTTGAACTGTTGACGCTGGTGCAGACGGGCAAGGTCAAAAAAATGCCGATCCTGCTGTTCGGCGAAGCATTCTGGAACCGTGTGGTCAATTTCGAGGAATTGATGCTCGAAGGCGTAATCAGCCCGCCCGACCTCGAACTGTTCCAGTTCGTCGAAACCGCAGAAGAAGCGTGGGACGCGATCCGGAGCTTTTACGACATTGAAAAGCGCTGAGTTAAACCTTTACTGAACCGGAGCCGGTGCTTCGGTGGTCGGTGTTACCGCTGCCGCATCGGCAGCCGGTGCTGCACCTTCGGCTGCGGCTGCATTCGCTACAGCGGCCTCGACCGGCGATGGCAAAGGCAGGTTGGACCCTTGACTGTTCAAATACAGCATAACCGCCGCACGTTCCTCCGGATTGCCCAAACCAGCGAAAGTCATCTTGTTACCCGGCGCATATTTCTTCGGGTTTGAAAGCCACTCGTTCAGTGCTTCGAATGTCCAGTTACCGCCCTTGCTCTTCAAAGCGTCCGAGTAACCAAATCCAGCGTGGCTTGCGAGCGGCTTGCCGACGACACCCCAGAGGTTCGGTCCTATACCGTTTGCGCCGCCGGAAGCGATATTATGGCACGCAACACATTTCTTGAAAATCGCTTCGCCTTTGGTCATATCGGCAACAGCCATCATATTGCCCAGAGGCACAGCCGCTTCACCGCCAGGTTCGCCCGTTTCAACGCCTTGAATCGCGTAACCTTGCTTTCCCGCTTCAGGCACTTCGGCATGGAAGAACATGCCCGATGCGATTGTAAAGCCCAACGCGGCGATGCCCCCGCCCAAAACCCAGCCTGCTATGGTATTGCTACGATCATCCATGAAATATCAGCCCTGAAAATATGCCGGGCAACCGATATGGGTAGCCCTGATGAATCTTTCGCCCCTCTAATCCGGCTAACGGAGCCGTGCAAGTGCCGAAATCCGGTCTTGCCCCCTTTGTTTTGCTCCCCTAACGCGCAAAGCCATTATGGACAGCTATCCCGCCCCTGCACTTGCAAAAGTCAACATCATGGTTGCCACCGCTGCAACCGACCCCGCACGCGCGGTCGCCTTCCAAGGCGCACCGGGCGCTAATTCGCATCTCGCGGCATTGGAATTTGACGCAAACTCGCTGCCACACCCATGCTTTTCGTTCGAGGATGCGATTGATGCGGTGAAGGATGGAACTGTCAGCCGCGCGATAATTCCGATCGAAAATTCCCTGCATGGGCGTGTTGCCGATATCCATTTTCTTTTACCCGAATCGGGGTTGTCGATCATCGCCGAGCATTTCATGCCGATCCGGCACTGCCTGATGGCAAAGTCGGCGGATGCAAAACTGACCACAGCCATGAGTCACCCGCAGGCGCTCGGCCAATGTCGCCATTATCTGCGCGAGCATGGAATCATTCCGGTAGCTTATGCCGATACGGCGGCGGCGGCGGCGTTTGTTTCGGGTAATGATGATCCAGGTGCGGCGGCAATTGCACCTGCTTTGGCAGCAGAATTATATGGTCTCGAAATGGTCAGCGAAGGCATCCAGGACGCCGAGCATAATATGACGCGTTTCGTTGTATTATCGCGCGAGCCGCGCGCTGCGAAGCCGGAAGATGGTATAGTAATGACCACCTTCATATTCGAGGTAAAAAATATCCCAGCCGCGCTCTACAAGGCGATGGGCGGCTTTGCGACAAACGGCGTCAATATGACCAAGCTGGAAAGCTACCAAAACGGTGGCAGCTTTGCCGCAACCGAATTTTTCGCCGATATCGAGGGCGCGCCGGGCGATGAAAAGGTTGACCGCGCTCTGGATGAGTTACGTTTCCACTGCAATTCCGTCCGATTGCTGGGCACATACCGGCAGGCGCGCAAAAGAGGTTAGCCGGTTACGCCGCTGCCAATTTGGGCACGGGTTGACAATGGCGCAGTATCAAAAGTTATCACGGATGCGCCTTGCAATTCATGCGGCTCCGGGTGACCAACAGCGCGTTTTTTGTCGCGCAGCTGAACATTCCATACCAAGCCCAATTTAGCCAAGGCATCAATAGTCCAACCATTAAAGTCTAGTTCCCACCAAACCACAGTGTTCGATGCTGCACGGGGCTGTGCATGATGATTGTTATGCCACCCGTCACCCAGCGTCAGCAGCGCGATAAACCAGTTATTGGTGGCCTTTCCAACATCATGATAACGACGGTAGCCAAAGTAATGAGCAATGCTGTTGGTTCCCATGACGCCGTTCAAAAAGATGAATGTGCGCAGGAAGCCTCCAACCAATATAGTGCCAACAACATGTTCCGGCCCGCCAAATGCCACTGCCCAAAGTGCTGGAAAACCGATAAGTGA
Source organism: Sphingomonadales bacterium (assembly GCA_031369825.1). Lineage (GTDB taxonomy): Bacteria > Pseudomonadota > Alphaproteobacteria > Sphingomonadales > Sphingomonadaceae > Sphingorhabdus_B. Next base: position 1,321 of record JANMPK010000372.1, on the reverse strand, counting down.
AAACCCAACCCAAAACCAGCGGGTGCGATGGCAAAATTCAACCGCAGGGTCGCCGACCAGTCCTTTGCCATAAAGGTTTATATCGGTATGCGCGTTGTCCCACAGCCAACCGAGGTGCGAGATAAGCAAGCCCTTTACCGGCCCCATCGCCCTGCCGTGACCATCAATATAGGGGCTGTGTATATCACCTACATCATCTGAAAAGGAATGATGCCTGCGGTGGTCGGCGGCCCATTTCTTCACCGAACCTTGGCACGACATTTGGCCACAGATACCGATCACATACCGCATTGCTTGCGACGTTTCGTAAGATTTATGGGTGAAATACCTGTGAAAACCGCACGAAAGGCCGAAATTGATAATCAGGTAACCGACAATAAAAGCCGACCATTCGACCCATCCGGTTGACCGTGTCAAAAGCCACCAAAGTGCTGCCAGCGATCCGCCGACTTGCAAGACAGCAAGGACCGAATATTCGATCTGTTTTGTCCTTGCCTCCGGCCCGCCAATAAGGACACCGCGATGCGGCCGCCCTTTGCCCGCACTTTCCCAAGAACGATCCAAAGGGTACAGGCCGGTTGTCTTTATATTCAAATCAGGATTGCGCATATCGCCCCTAAATAGCAAATTCCGAAATGCCCAATAGCATTCCGGCCGAAATCACCTGCCATCACCCACGCGCAAAAAATGCCATCCGTCCGGCACAGAGTCAAACGGATTAACTAAAAGTTAAGGATATACTGCGGTTTTGATGAAGTTACGGTTGGCCAAAGAAACTGCGGATGACCAATAAGCCGGCAAGAAAACGCGTCCATTTACGATGTTTTGTCCTGAGAACGGCTGAACGAAGCCTATTTTGCAAAGCATTCATAACTCTTGGGATGGACCCTTTTCCCGTTTTCATACGTTATCTTTTCTCCATCAATAGGAGAATATCATGGCAGATCTATCGCAAATCAAAGAGCATTCAGAAGTCGTTGGTGCCGACGGCGTTCATGTCGGAACCGTGGACGGCGTTGAGGGCAACCGGATCAAACTGACCAAGAAAGATTCGGGCCAAGGTGCCCATGAAGGCCATCATCATTATATTTCCGGTGGTCTTGTTGCCTCTGTCGAAGGCGGAACCGTGAGATTGTCAGCCAATGCCGATGTTGCTGTGACGTTTGAGGAAGAAGAGGCCTGATAAACAGTTAATTTGTGGTTGCGGCACAGTTCAATGCGCCGCACCCCAGCTTGACCCGGTGCCGATGTCGATACCAAGCGGCACGGTAAGGTTGACCAAAGGTTCAGCCGCCCCCGCCATAACGGCGCGGATGACGTG
>JANMPK010000344.1:0-3252 GCA_031369825.1 Sphingomonadales bacterium | reverse complement strand
TGGGCGCGGACGGGCCAGCTTCGCGTCGATGGCAAGCGGGCGACGCCGGGTGACCGGCTTGAGGCAGGGCAACAATTGCGCGTGCCGCCAGCCGATGTGGCTGCGGCGGAGAAGGCGCGTCCGGCGCGCAAACGCCGCGATCTGACCGACGACGAGATGGAATTTGCGATGGGGCTGGTGATCCACAAAGATGACGCAGCGCTGGTGATTAACAAACCTGCGGGCCTTGCGACACAGGGCGGGACCAAGACCGAGACGCATGTCGACGGGTTCATGGATGCGCTGTGTTATGAGCTCGATAACCGGCCCAAGCTGGTCCACCGGCTCGACAAGGACACCAGCGGTGTGCTGTTGCTGGCGCGGACGGCACGCTCGGCGGGGCATTTTGCCAAGGCGTTTTCTTCGCGGACGGCGCGTAAAGTCTATTGGGCGCTGGTCGTTGGCGTTCCCGCAATCGAGGATGGTTTTATCGACCTGCCCATCGGCAAACAGCTGGGCAGCGGCGGCGAAAAAATGCACGTCGATGAAAAAGACGGGGCTTCGGCGCGCACACGGTATCGCATTGTCGAACGCGCTGGGAATACCTGCGCATGGGTCGAGTTGCAGCCTTACACTGGGCGCACGCACCAGCTGCGCGTGCATATGGCGGCGATTGGTCATCCGATTGTCGGCGATGGCAAATACGGCGGCAAGGAAGCCTTCCTGACCGGCACGATCAGCCGCAAGATGCACCTGCATGCGCGGCGGCTGCGGATTGACCATCCCAAGGGGCACCAGATCGACGTCCGCGCAGATCTGCCTTCGCATATGAGCGATAGCTTTGCCGATCTGGGTTTCGAGATGGAACTGGGCGACGCTTTGGTGCTCGACGCGCCGAAATTTGCTGAAACGGCAGAGGGCAAGAAGCGCGTCGCCGCCAATATCGCCAAATCGGCGCGCAAGGAACGCAAAGGCGAACGCCGTTCGCGCGGGGCGGTGGTCGAAAAACCCAAGGACAAGCGCCGCGCGCCTGCCAAGGCTGGGACGATGGCGGCCGGCAAAAAGATTGCTGCCAAGAAGCCAGTCATCAAAAAGGCTGCACCCAAGAGGAAAGCATAATGCACCCCAGTGCTTCATTCCGCTGGGAGGACCGCGATGCCATGCGCGCCTTTGCGGCGGAAATCGGCTTTGGCATGTTGTTTCTGACCACTCCCGATGGTCCGCGCGTCGCGCATGTGCCATTTGTGTTTCAGGACGATGATCGCATCGCTTTCCATCTTGCGCGCGGCAATGCGGTGACGAAGCATCTGGACGGGGCGGAAGCACTGTTCGTTATCAACGGCCCTGACGGCTATATCAGTCCTGATTGGTATGGCACCCCCGATCAGGTACCGACCTGGAACTATGTCGCGCTTGAGCTGCAGGGACCAGTCCGGAAAATGAACGAGGCGGCGTTGATTGCGCAAGCAGATGCGTTGTCCGCAACGCACGAAGCACGGCTTGCGCCAAAACCGCCCTGGACGCGCGACAAAATGGTCGATGGCCTTTTTGACAAGATGTTGCGCGGGATAAGCGGGTTTGAAATGACCGTTACCGCCTGGCGCAGCACCGTAAAGCTAGGGCAGAACAAAAGCGCCGAGGTGCGCGCGGCGGCAGCAGACGGCGCAGAGGCAGCGGGCAACCGGGCGATTGCGCATTTGATGCGGAATTTGCCGGAATGAACCGCCTCGCATTATTCGATTGCGACGGCACATTGGTCGATAGTCAGGCGAATATCTGTCTGGCGATGGAGCATGCGTTTGACGAGGCAAAGCTGGTGCCGCCGCCACGTTCCGCAATAAGGCGGATCGTGGGACTGAGCCTTTTGGAAATTATGCGAGCCTTGCTCCCCGATGCGGACGAGGTGGTACACGCCGAAATGGTGGAGCGATATCGGGCATCCTATCTGACACTACGCAACAACGGCTTGGAACATGAGCCTCTTTATGACGGTATCGCAGCCTTGCTTTCCTCTATGGACGAAAACGGCTGGATGCTCGGCGTTGCCACCGGCAAATCGGATCGCGGGTTGGAGCGGTGTCTTGATATCCATGCGATCAAGGGGCTGTTTGTAACGCTACAAACCGCCGACCGTCACCCGTCTAAGCCGCATCCGTCGATGGTCTATCAAGCAATGGCCGATGCAGGAACCGAGCCCAAATCGACGGTGGTGATCGGCGATACCGTCTATGATATCCACATGGGCAAAGCCGCCGGATGCCGTACGATTGGGGTGAGCTGGGGCTATCACCCGGTCGCTGAACTGCGCGAGGCGGGGGCAGATATGATTGCCGAAACGATGGCTGAGCTGGAGCACTATTTGGGAGCGGAAAAATGACGGTTGAAGAAGAAGCAAAGGCGAAACAGCGGTTTTTTGCTTTAGGATTTATACGACTGTCAGGCGCAGTGTTTATTGCATTTGGTTTGGCGGTCATTTCCAAAGGCCTTCTCGATCTTCCCATTGTTGCTGGCTATGTTATGCTTGCCATTGGCATAGTCGATTTCATCATATTGCCGTTGATATTGGCAAAGCGCTGGAAAAGCCCGCCTGCTGCATGAGACGATTTTGGACAGAAGTCAGCACCGTGCAAAGCGCTTACGGCCTCGCCGTCCGGCTTGATGGCAAGCCGGTAAAGACCCCGTTGCGCGCAGAATTGATGGTGCCGACAAAGGCACTGGCGGACGCGGTGATATCCGAATGGCAGGCGGTTGCCGAAAAGATTGACCCTGCCGCGATGCCGATGACCGGCTTTGCCAACGCCGCGATTGACCGGATCGGGCCTGAGCGCGACGTGTTTGTGGACGCGATTTCGGCTTATGGCGAAACAGACCTGTTCTGCTACCGGGCGGAGGTAGGAGAGCCATTGGCGGCGCGGCAGGCGGAGGTTTGGGAGCCTTGGCTCGACTGGGCGCGAACCCGCTATGATGTCGTGTTCAATGTCGTCGAAGGCATCATGCCGCAGCCGCAGCCTCCAGAAACGGTGGCGCGTCTGAAGGCTGCCGTTGCGTCACGCGGAACGTTTGAATTGGCGGCGATGGCCAAACTGGCGCATCTGTCGGGATCGCTGGTGGCGACATTGGCTTTGGTCGAAAGGGCAGGGAGTTCGCAAGAGCTTTGGTCAGCGTCTTGTCTCGACGAAATCTGGCAAGAAGAATTATGGGGCGAGGATTACTTCGCCACCAAAAACCGCAACGACCGGGAGGCGGAGTTTATGCAGGCGGCGCGCTTCCTCG
>JANMPK010000338.1:0-4177 GCA_031369825.1 Sphingomonadales bacterium | reverse complement strand
GAACGAAACAAACGCCTTGGTGCCAATGCGCAGCAGATGATCGAGCACAAGATCAGGCCGGTGCGTGGTCTGAAAAGTCTGTCTGAGGATGGATTAGTCAAAGCTGCCATCGGGATAATCCGCTAGGTCAGTATCGGCATTGCCCTGCACCACGGAAAGCCCGCGCGATACGGCGGTGGCGACATTGACCGGATCAATCTCCAGCCCGCGCGCATCAACATGCTTGTGATCGCGCAGCGCCGCCATCAACTGCCCGTCGCCGCAGCCGACATCAAGGATGCGCGACCCTTCGCGGACATTACGGGCGATGATGGCAAGGTCAGCGCGGAGGACAGTCACCGGCTTTCCCCCGCGCGCAAAAAGCCGTCGACGATGCGGTTCATTTCGGGCGATTCGAGCAGGAAGCTGTCATGGCCGAACGGGCTCGACAGTTCGACAAAGCTGGCGGCGGCCCCTGCGGCATTGAGCGCATGGACGACGCGGCGTGATTCAGCGGTGGGGTAGAGCCAGTCGCTGTCAAAACTGATGAGGCAGAAACGCGCTTTGGTTCCGGCAAAGGCTTTGGCAAGTACGCCGTCATGTGCCTCGGCCAAGTCGAAATAGTCCATCGCGCGGGTGATGTAGAGATATGAGTTCGCATCGAACCTGTCGACGAAGCTGAGGCCTTGATAACGCAAATAGCTTTCGACCTGAAAATCGGCATCGAACCCGAAGCTTTTGGCGTCCCTGTCCTGCAACCGCCGCCCGAATTTTTCGGTCAGGCCCGCCTCGGACAAATAGGTGATGTGCGCGGCCATGCGCGCCACAGCGAGCCCCGATGCCGGTGCCTCACGCCCATAATAAGCGCCGTTGTTCCAGCGCGGATCGGCCATGATCGCCTGCCGCCCGACCTCGTGAAACGCGATATTCTGCGCCGAATGGCGCGGCGTGGAGGCGATCACAACGGCAGAGCGGACACGGTCAGGATAAAGCGAAGCCCACGCCAGCGCCTGCATCCCGCCCATCGACCCGCCAACCACAGCGGCCAACGTCTCGATACCCAGATATTCAAGCAAAATCGCCTGCGCACGCACCATGTCGCCGATAGTGATGACCGGGAAGTCCATGCCATAGGGCGAATTGGTCGCCGGGTTGATGCTGGCGGGGCCGGACGAGCCCATGCAGCTGCCCATGACGTTGATGCTGATGACGCAGTGCCGGGCCGGATCAATCGGTTTGCCCGCACCCACCATCCGCGTCCACCAGCCATCTTTGCCGGTGCCGGGATGCTTTGACGCGACATATTGGTCACCAGTCAGCGCGTGGCAGATGAGGATCGCGTTGGATTTATCGGCATTGAGCGTGCCGTAAGTTTCATAAGCGAAATCAACCGGCGCAAACTCTGCACCGCTGTCGAGCTTCACCGGCCCGAGCAGTCGTATCTTCCTATCCAACCCGAAACGCGTGTCGTCGCTCATAATGCACGCCATATCAGCCGAACCGCCTGAAACAATAGCTTATTGGATTTAGCAGCCACCCCAGCTATGGCCGCCCCCATGAACAAGCCCGAAGCCAAACCCTGGATCAACGCGATCAACGCCTATACGCCCGGCAAGGCGAAGGGCGACGATGGCCGTGTGCTGATTAAGCTCTCCGCCAATGAAAATCCGCTTGGGTGCAGCGTGCATGCAACCGAAGCGATGGTCGCCGCACAAACCAGTTTGGCGCGCTATCCCGACCCCGCCAGCAATGCGTTGCGCGAGGCGTTGGCGGCAGCGTATGATCTGGAGAGCGACCAGATAGTTTGTGGCACGGGTTCGGATGAACTGCTCAACCTGATTGCGATGGGCTATGCAGGTGCTGGCGATGACATCATCTATGTCCGTTACGGCTTTTCTGTTTACGATATTGCTGCGCGCAAAACTGCCGCCAATGTCGTGGTCGCGCCGGACAAGGATTACGGCACCGATATTGATGCGCTGCTGGCTTTGGTGAACCCGAAAACGCGGCTGGTGTTTCTGGCCAATCCGAACAACCCGACCGGCACCTATTGCAGTGACGCCGAATTGCAGCGGCTGCACGCGGCTTTGCCTGCAGACTGCATCTTGGTGCTCGATCAGGCCTATGGCGAATATCTCGAAGATGACGGCCCCGCCGCGTTCAATCTCGCGCGCCGCCATGACAACGTCCTCATCACGCGCACCTTTTCCAAGATTTACGGCCTTGCCGCCGAACGCATCGGTTGGGCTTATGGCCAGCCCGGCCTGATCGCGACGCTGAACCGCATCCGCGCGCCGTTCAATGTTACAGCGGCAGGGCAAGCGGCGGGCATTGCGGCATTGGCGGATAAAGACTTTGTCGCCAACAGCCGCGCGCATAATGCGCAGTGGCGCGACTGGATGGCGGCGGAAATTGCGTCGCTGTCGAATCACGGCCTTCGCGCGGTGCCTTCATGGGCGAATTTTCTGATGATCATCTTTGACGGTAATTGCAGCGCAGAAACCGCGTATAAAGGTCTGATGGATGCGGGCTATATTGTCCGCTGGTTGCCGGGACAGGGATTGGGCAACGGCCTGCGCATCACCATCGGCACGGACGACGAAAATCGCGGTGTGATGGCGGCATTGCGCGCGATATTGGAACGGCATAGCGCATGATCCCGTTCGCGCGCGTGACTATCATTGGCCTGGGCCTGATCGGCTCATCGGTCGCGCGCGCTATTAAGGCGCAGATGCCAAGCGTGCGGGTCACAGGTTATGATGCCGACGCAGATGTCCGCGCGCGCGCGGTCGAACTCGGCTTGTGTGACGATGTGTCGGATCAACCGGGTAGCTCGGTTATAGATGCCGATCTGGTGATGTTTTGCGTTCCCGTCGGGGTTATGGGCGCGGTCGCCGAAGCAATCGCCGATGACGTACCAAGCGATGCCATCATCAGCGACGTCGGATCATGCAAGCAAAGCGTTGCCGAGGCGCTGGCTGCTGCGTTGCCCGGAGCGATTATCATTCCCGCGCATCCGGTCGCCGGGACCGAGAAAAGCGGACCTGACGCAGGCTTTGCAAGCCTGTTCAAGGGTCGCTGGTGTATATTAACCCCGCCCGAAGGCGCACCCGAAATCGCGGTCGAGCGGCTCAAGATATTCTGGCAGAATTTGGGGGCCGATATCGAAATCATGGACGCGCGGAATCATGACCTTGTGCTCGCGGTTACCAGCCATTTGCCGCACTTGATCGCCTATACAATCGTCGGCACCGCCAGCGATTTGGAAGGTGTGACCCAATCCGAAGTCATCAAATATTCGGCAGGCGGCTTCCGCGACTTTACCCGTATCGCGGCGTCCGATCCCGTGATGTGGCGCGATGTATTCTTGTCGAACAAGGAAGCGGTGCTGGAAATGCTCCAGCGCTTTTCCGAAGACCTGTCGGCGCTGCAACGCGCCATACGTTACGACAAAAGCGACGAACTGGAGGCGCTGTTCACTCGCACCCGCAACATCCGCCGCTCGATTGTCGAACAGGGGCAGGACGACGATGTTCCCGATTTCGGGCGGAAGCATTAGTCGTTCAGTGCGTTTATCGCGGCATGTACCCGTTTTTCGACATCGGCGCGAGGCAGCCCCGCCGGAATTTCCTCGCCGACCTTGTAGGTGATAACGCCCTTGCGCTTCATCCAGCTTTGCCGCGGCATCACCTTGCCGCTGTCGACCGCGACCGGCACCACTGGCACTCCGAGCATCTTGTAGAGTCCGGCAAAGCCTGATTGCAGCGGAGGTTGTTGACCGCGCACCACGCGGGTGCCTTCGGGAAAGATGATGATCGGGCGCCCGTCGGCAAGCAGCGCTCTTGAAAGCGTTAGCATTTGCCGAAGCGCCGCCGCCCCACCGTCGCGGTCAACCGGAATCATGCCGTAAGCGAGTGCCGCCTTTCCCCAGAATGGAATGTCAAACAGCTGCTTCTTGGCCACCACCGATGGCCGGACAAACTGGCGCGGCATGTCGATCGTCTCAAACATGCTTTCATGCTTGATCGCATACAGCACCGGCCGGTCGAGCAGCGCACCATCGACGCACACGTGTATGCCCAATATCCAGTGTGCGCAGAAATATTGATAGCGGCTCCACCCGCGCACCGCCCACCGCATCAACGGTGGTGAAATCAGGCTGCCGATAAAGGCGGTGACTGCATGGAACAACGAACCG
>JANMPK010000303.1:0-1905 GCA_031369825.1 Sphingomonadales bacterium | reverse complement strand
AGCTCCATCAGATAATGGACGAGGTTCCAGGTGAAGCTGTCATAATTGTCGATGACGAGGATCATGTTTCGCCTGTCTCATTCTGCAAATCGTCACCGGAGAGCAATCTTACTACTTCGCGGCATATTTTGCCGAAATCGTATTTTCGACCGAGAATTACAAAAATATCATTGTTGCAGTCCACAACCTTAAAGGCATGGCCAAAGCCTTCATCGACAATTGTATGATCCGCAAAAATTGGGCTAGCAATGATTGGCCCAACCGGAATTTCCCGAAGCCAGTTGTCCAATTTTTCGTCGAAATGCTCGAGCTCATTTCTCAGATCGCGGTTGAACAACGCCGATGTTTCATCGATTTTGTAAATTTCCCTAAGCTTCTCGCCCCGATACGCCGCCAGTACCCCTGACTTTTTGGGAGGCCAGAAAAATCTAGAAACCGCCGCGCTGTGAGTTAAAGCATCGTGTAACAGTCGAGCGGCCTCGGCCTCTGAACCCTCGTTTTGCACAACTTCGCCGTAAGCCAAGAACGAAGAAACGGCAGATCTCGCGGCATCGTCGACGGCAACTCGGTAAAATTCATACGCGTACGGTGGCATGATATCTGCCGGTGCGGTGTCAGGAGGTACAGTCCTGCTCACTGCCCAAACCCCGCTTCGCCAGCCACCTTCACCGCCTCACGCGCCGCCGCGATCAGCGCGCCCGCTTTCGCCTCGCACTCGCGTTGCTCGTATTCGGGATCGCTGTCGGCGACGATGCCTGCGCCTGCCTGCACATGCAGCACGCCATCCTTCACAATGCCGGTGCGCAACACGATGCAACTATCCATGTCGCCATTCGGGCTGAAATAGCCGACGCCGCCGGCATAAGCTCCGCGGGTTTCGGGTTCGAGTTCGGCGATGATTTCGCAGGCGCGGACTTTGGGCGCGCCGCTCACGGTGCCGGCGGGGAAGCCTGCGAACAATGCGTCGATGGCGTCCTTGTCGGGCGCGAGTTCGCCGACGACGTTGGAGACGATGTGCATCACATGGCTGTAGAATTCGACCATATAGCTGTCGGTGACGGTCACACTGCCGCCCTTGGTCACGCGGCCGACATCGTTGCGGCCGAGGTCGAGCAGCATCAGATGTTCGGCGCGTTCCTTGGGGTCGGCGAGCAGTGAGGCGCGGTTTTCGGCGTCTTCGATGCTGTTTTTACCGCGCGGTCGAGTGCCTGCAATCGGGCGGATCGTGACTTCGCCGCCGCGCGCGCGGACGAGAATTTCAGGCGAAGAGCCGACAATGGCAAAGCCTGGTAAATCAAGAAAATAGAGAAACGGCGAAGGGTTAATCCGCCGTAATGCGCGGTAGAGATTGATGGGAGGCAGAGTGAAAGGCGCGGTGAAGCGCTGCGCCAAAACCACCTGAAATATATCGCCTGCATCTATATAGCTTTTGGCCGACGCAACCATTTCGCCGTAGCGTCCGGTGGGTAGAACAGGGCTAAGCTTGATGGCATCGAAGTCAATCTCGGTTGCTGGCATAGGTTTAGCAGCTGCAGCAGAACCCAACCGGCGCTCTGTTTCATCAAGGCGCTCATTGGCAAGGGCAATTCCTGCATCATCCCCGGCACCGTCCCAGACAGGCGCAACCAAGAACATCTCGTCCTTCAACCGGTCAAAAACCAAGATGACAGTGGGCCGTACAAACAGCATATCGGGCAGTTCCAGCAGCGATTGCGGTGCACGTGGTAGTTTTTCAACTAACCCTACGGTCTCATATCCAAAATAGCCGACCAGACAGGCAACGGCGGGAGGAATTTCCTCTGGAATGTCCATGCGACACCGTTCAGCAAGCGCACGCAACGCGTCCAAGGCGGGTAGGGCCTCGGTGGCAAATGCGCTGCGGTCGGTCAACCAGTGCGCGTTGAT
>JANMPK010000237.1:0-7473 GCA_031369825.1 Sphingomonadales bacterium | reverse complement strand
CCGTTCGCGCAGAATGGCGGCAAGCGGGTGCTTGACCATTTGCGGCTGCTCGATGGCGACTTCGGCGGCTTTGCCGTCGACCGGCTCACGCATTCGCTGCAAACCGCCACCCGTGCCCACCGCGATGGTCGCCCCAACGATTATGTCGTCATGGCGCTGCTCCACGACATCGGCGACACGTTGGGTGCGACCAACCATCCCGATATTGCCTCGGCGATATTGAAGCCTTTTGTGTCCGAGGAATTGCTCTGGATCGTACAGCACCACGGCATTTTTCAGGGCGTCAATTTCTTCCATCATCTCGGGCTCAACCGTGACATGCGCGAGCAGTTTCGCGGGCACGAACATTTTGCCGCGACCGAAGAGTTCATCGACAAATATGACTGCCCGGCGTTCGACCCCGATTACGACACGCTACCAATCGAGTTTTTCGAACCGATGGTGATGGAGCTTTTCAAATATCCGATCAACAGCATTTACAAGCGCACCATGGAAACAACGGGATAACTTACCGTCCCAGCAGTACCCGGGCCTGACCGGCGATCTGAGCCAACATGGCAGGGGTAGGCACGGCACCCATTTTTGCTCTGTCCACCATCGCCTTAAACGCCCGCACACGCGGTGCATTGTCGGCGAGCCAGCTTTGTGCATCCTCGACTGGCTTTTTCGCAGCACGGCGACGCAGAAAGTCCAACCGCATTGCTTGAAAATCGCGCGCTAGCCCGGCAACCAGCAGCCTCTCCCACGGATCATTCGGGTCGATTTGCATCGCGGTGCCCTGGGCCCAGCCAATACCCAGCGCATCACCGATGGCGGTAAAAGCCTGCGTCAGCGCGGTGACATCACCCTTTTGCGTTGATGACAAAGCAGCCAAGCCAATGGCCCCGTCGAGCTGCGCCATGCGGACTAGACGGTCGGCAATTTTGCGCGGGGCACCATTGTCCACAAGCCGCGTACCGAAACTCTCAGTCTGGTGACGGATATCTGCTGGCAGCAAGCTGCCCAGCGACGCCGACAGTTTTTGCACTACCGGCGCATAGAGTGCGGTCGCGCCATCAACATCCCTACCCTCATGCGCGTTGCGGATGATGTCGGCCATCTGCGCACGGGTTTCGACAGCGGTCTGGCTGAAGAGCATCAGCCGCGTTGATTCAGGCATTTCGGCGGTATCAATCACTTTCCACAATGACGGCAGATCATAGATGCGTTCGGCAATCGCAAATGCCGCCGCCACGTCTGCCAAGCTGCACCCCTCTTCCTCGGCCAGTTCGAATGGGTGGAGTAGCCCGAGCCGGTTAATCATCCGGTTTGCGAGTTTGGTCGCAATGATCTGCTTGCGCAGCCGGTGCCCCAAGATCGCCGCTTTATGCTTATTGACCATCGCTTGCGGGAAAGCGGCAAGCAGTTCGCTTTCCATCGACGCGTCGAGCGCCAAGGGTGCATCCTCAACACCGTCCTGCGCCGCCAGTTTTGCAGTCGAGAGCAGAACCGCCAGTTCGGGCCGCGTCAGCCCTTTGCCTTCGCTCACGCGGCGGAACAGCTCTTCATTGCCCGCAATACCCTCAACCGCACGGTCAAGCCGTCCAGCGGCTTCGAAGGTTTCGATCAGCCGGACATAGGCCGGCAAATCACCCGCGCCGCCGGTTTCGGCAATCGAAAGCGCCAATGTCTGGAGGCGGTTATCCTCCAAAACCAACGCCCCTACCGCATCGGTCATACTGGCTAGCAACGTGTTGCGCGCGGCTTCTTTCAGCTTTCCGGCGCGCATATCGGCATTGAGCGCAATCTTGATATTGACCTCGTTATCCGAACAATCGACACCCGCTGAATTGTCGATAAAGTCAGTATTGAGACGGCCACCGCGCAACGCAAAGCCGATACGCCCGGCCTGGGTCACGCCAAGATTTGCGCCCTCGCCGATAACCTGCGCACGGACGTCGGCGCCGTTAACGCGGATGGCGTCATTGCCTGGGTCACCGACGTCAATATGACTTTCGCTTTTGTCCTTGATATAGGTGCCAATGCCGCCAAACCACATCAGCTGCACGGGTGCTTTCAAGATCGCAGTCATCAATGCCGCAGGTTCAATTTCCTTGAGATCAATACCCAACAAGGCCCTGATTTCCGGTGTAGTTTTAATACTCTTCTCGCTGCGCGCGAACACGCCACCGCCTTTGGAAATCAGTTTCGGATTGTAATCCAACCAGCTTGAACGCGGCAGATTAAACATTCGCTGCCGTTCTTTCCAACTCGCTGCTGGATCGGGCGTCGGGTCGAAAAAGATGTGCCGGTGGTCAAATGCGGCAACCAGTTTGAGTGATTTGGAGAGCAGCATGCCGTTGCCGAACACATCGCCCGACATATCGCCAACGCCGGCAACGGTGACTGGTTCTTTCTGCACATCAATGCCCATTTCGGCAAAGTGGCGCTGGACCGATAACCAGCCACCCTTTGCGGTAATGCCCATCGCCTTATGGTCATAGCCGACCGACCCGCCGCTGGCGTACGCGTCGCCAAGCCAGTAATTGCGTTCCTGAGCAATGGCGTTGGCGGTGTCGGAGAATGTTGCGGTGCCCTTATCGGCGGCAACCACGAAATAAGGATCTTCGCCGTCATGAATGATAACGCCTGCGGGATGGACGATCTTGTCATTGACGATATTATCAGTGACCGACAGCAACGTGCGGATGAAAATCTTGTAGCTCTCGGTCCCTTCGGCAAACCATGCGTCGCGGTCAACGCGCATGTCGGGCAGACGTTTTGGGTAAAAGCCGCCCTTGGCACCGGTTGGCACAATCACTGCATTTTTAACGCGTTGCGCCTTCATTAAACCCAGCACTTCGGTGCGGAAATCGTCGCGCCTGTCGGACCATCGCAAGCCACCGCGCGCAACCGGGCCTGCGCGAAGATGGATGCCCTCGACGCGGGGTGAGTAAACGAAAATCTCGCGCCACGGTAAAGGTGCCGGAAGGCCCGGAACCTTGGAACTGTCGAGCTTGAATGCTAATGCCTCGGCGGCGGCTGGCGCAAAAGCATTGGTGCGCAAAGTCGCCCGCACCACCGCCATATAGCGGCGCAAGATGCGGTCTTCATCAATTGCCGAAACGGCCGAAAGTCCAGCATCTATAAGCTTTATGAATTTAGCGGATTCTTTGATTCGATCACCCGTCGCCGCTGGATCATGCAGCGCGCCGAACAATGATATGATAGCACGTGTCACGCCTGAATTTTTGGTGAGCGCGGCAACTACTGTTATCATACCGTAAGTCACACCGGTCTGGCGCAAATAGCGATACCAAGCGCGCAGCCAGATTACCGCCTGCGGATCAAGACCCGCGATAGTAACGAGCTGATTGAAAACGTCGTTCTCGGCCGCACCGTCGAGCACCTGACTGAGCGCCCCTTCGAGCACCGAGGTGCGCGCCATGACAGTCGCAATCTCGCCTCCGCGCAGTTTCAGACGGAAGTCATGGATGTAATTGCCGTCGCCCAACGCGGTCGGCGATTCCTCAAGCACATCAAAACCGAAATTCTCAAGTGCAGGCACAATATCGCTGAGCGGCATCGCCCCGCCTTGGCTATATACTTTGAGCCGAAGCGCATCATCGGTCACGATCAATCGCGTAACCCGGCTGTGGTCCCGCTCCATATTAAGCAGCCCGATCATATCGCGCGCCGCTTGTTCGGTTGGATAGATGCTGCGATAATTGGCCGGGAATGCCGGTCCATAGCGGACCATCATCGCGGCAGCGCGTTTCTCGTCGGTTATCCTGGCAAGTGCCGCCTCGACTGCAGGTTCCCATCCGCGCACCATGAGTTCAAGCTGGTTATCAAGCGCTGCCTCATCAACCTTCTGCGCACGGTCCGGCAAATCAAGGGTGTAGCGCAATAAAGCGATGCCGCCGTCTTCAAGTCCGATTGTCCAGCCCAGCATGTTGCCACCCGTGGCATCAACCAGCATATTTTCGATTTGCTTTCGCATTCCTGTCGACACATCGTCACGCGGCAACCAGACAAAAATGTAAAGATGGCGGCCAAGCGGTGAACGCAATGCGAGCAATTTGGGACGAGGGCGATCCGTCAGCGACATAGCAGTCAGCGTTACCCGTTCGAGTTCGGCAAGTTTTAAAGAAACTAGCAAGTCATGCGGCAATGATGTGAGCGCATGCGTCATCGCCTTGCCCGCATGGCCCGACGGATCGAAACCAAACCGGTCCATCAAACTGGCAAGATGCGTGCGTAGAACAGGTATCCGTTCCGGCGCAGTGGCCAGCGCTGCGCTAGTCCATAGACCTGCCGCGACCGATAGCCCGTTGATAGTGCTGCCATCGCGGACAGGCACAACAACAATATCCAGCTGCACATGCCGGTGGACGCTCGACACGCGGTTGGCCTTCAACACCAATGGTGCCCTGCCACCTTCCTCAAACCATTTGATCGCCAGAACGATGCTTTGTTCAGAAAGCATCGGCGTATCGCTGACCCGCGAAATGCCCAACCGTGACGTGCGCTCGCCAGAACGCGACAAATTCTCATGTCCCAACACCGTCATATTGCCGTCAAGGAACCAACGGATCAACGCAGAACCCTCTCCATCGGGAAGGCTCTCTGCATCTTCAGACATCGCGCCTAGCATTTTGCGCCAGTCGGTTACTGCACCGCGCACATCGCGCAATGCGGCAAGCAAATCTTCCTCAATCGCCCGGCGTTCCTTGGCATCGACACGGTCGGTTTCGAGATAGATAAAAGATTCACGCCGGTCAGCGCTTTCACGCTTTCGGCTAATTGATTGCAGCAGTCCCGCTTTATCGCGCATCGTAGTCAACACCGGATGGATTAGACGTTTAACGCCGACCCCTTTTGCCGCCAATGCTGCCGAAACCGAATCAACCAAAAACGGCATATCATCATTGTTCATTGCGATCCGCATCGCCAGCCGTCCCTGTGCATCGGCAAAAGTGTCTAGCTTAACCGAAGCATTGCCGCTCTTTCGCTGTTGCGCCAGCTCAAGCGTAAAACGAGCCGCATCTTCGCATGCTTTGTCGTCAAAACCCTCATTCTCTCCGGGCAACGCACTAACGGAAAAGGCGGCGGTCATGGACTTCAATAATGCTGAGTCTATTTTTGCTGATGATGTGGACGCTTTGGCGGCAGCCATGGAACCTCTCCTGATCCGGCGGGAACCGGTTTAATGATACATCTTATAAGGCCAGTTATACAGCCAGAGCTGTTGTAATTTTATTTCAACGCTTATGCCTTCGTTCGGAGCGAGAGACAAGTAACGTCCGTAACCTGTTGCGAGGTTTATGCCGCCTGTGTAGCGTGGCTGAAATGCCTATAGGGCTGGAGGAAATTTTATGGATAAGCGGCTGACGATGTGGATATTGGTCGGGATGATCCTCGGCGTGGTCGCCGGATACACTGCCAATCAGGCGTTTGCCGGTAATCCCGACATGCTTGCCGAGATTGCACGTTATTTCAAAATGCTGTCGGACATTTTCCTCAATTTAGTAAAAATGCTGGTTGCGCCGCTCATCCTGTCCACCATTGTCGTTGGCATTGCCCATATGGGTGACAGCAGCGCGCTCGGACGTATTGGTTTTCGCGCAATTTCGTGGTTCATCATCGCCAGCCTCATTTCCATTGGATTAGGCCTGTTACTGGTCAACCTGTTCCAACCCGGTGCCGGACTAAACTTAGTTGTTGGCGCTGCCCCGGTTGCTGACATTGGTGAGGTGAAGAAACTGGATTTCGTCGACTTCGTGACCCACATTTTCCCGAAAAACGCTTTTGAGGCGATGGGGACCAACAATATATTGCAAATATTGGTGTTCTCTCTGTTCGCCGGCGTCGCGCTTTCGGCGATGGGCGAAAAAGGTAAACCGCTGGTAAGGGGTGCGGAAGCACTCGCAGAGATGATGTTGCAGATCACTGGCTATGTGATGCGCTTTGCGCCGTTTGCGGTGTTCGGAGCATTGGCCGCCGTTATCGCAACCAAAGGTTTAGGCATCCTCGTCACATTCGGCACGTTGGTTGCGGAATTCTATTTCGGTCTGTTGCTGCTTTGGATCATACTGCTCAGCATCGGCGGCCTATTTCTACAGAAGCGCATTTGGGCGCTTATCCGTTATATCCGCGAACCGATCCTCATCGCATTTTCGACAGCCTCGTCAGAGGCGGCAATGCCAAAGCTGTTCGAGCAGCTTGACCGGTTCGGCGTACCGCGCCGCATTTCTGGCTTCATGCTGCCGATGGGTTATAGCTTCAACCTCGACGGCTCGATGATGTATTCAAGCTTTGCCACTATCTTCATCGCGCAAGCCTATAACATCAACCTGAGCCTTGGCACGCAAATCGCTATTCTGTTGACGCTGATGATCAGTTCAAAAGGCATCGCAGCTGTCCCGCGTGCAAGCCTTGTGGTTATCACCGGAACACTTGCCATGTTCGGCCTACCGGTTGAAGGCGTAGCGCTTATTCTCGGCATCGACCAGTTCCTCGACATGGGCCGCACCGCGACCAATGTTGTCGGAAATGCCGTGGCAACGTCGGTCATCACCAAATGGGAAGGTATGCTGGAGGAACCCGAGCCCGAATTTGTCGAGCATCCCCATGCGCCCGCGCACACCGTTGCGGACGGCAAGCGCGGGCTTGATCTGGCCGAAGATATGGTGTCCGACGAGCGATCTTCGAAGACTTAACTCTTTGGGAATTTAGTCTGCAAAGGGGTCGCGCACCAATATTGTATCTTCGCGCTGCGGCGAGGTCGATACCAACGCAACGGGTGTTTCGATCAGTTCCTGCACGCGGCTGATATATTTGATTGCCTGCGCAGGCAATTCTGCCCAGCTGCGCGCGCCTGCTGTCGTTTCCTGCCAACCGGCCATTTCTTCGTAAATGGGTTCAACTGCGGTTTGGTCCGCGGAATGTGCGGGCAGATAGTCGTAAACTTTGCCATGCAAGCGGTAACCGGTGCAGATTTTGATCGTCTCGAACCCGTCCAAAACGTCGAGCTTGGTCAGCGCGATGCCGGTGACGCCCGATACCGCGCAGCTTTGCCGCACGATGACCGCATCGAACCAGCCACAGCGGCGCTTGCGACCGGTGACGGTGCCGAATTCATGGCCGCGCTCGCCCAGTTTCTGGCCGGTTTCGTCTTCAAGTTCGGTCGGGAAGGGACCCGATCCGACGCGGGTGGTGTAGGCTTTGACGATGCCCAAAACGAAACCTGCTGCGCTCGGGCCGAGGCCGGAACCGGAGGCCGCCGTTCCCGATACGGTGTTCGACGATGTCACAAACGGATAGGTGCCATGATCGACGTCGAGCAGCACGCCCTGCGCGCCTTCGAACAATATCCGCGCACCAGCCTTGCGCACTTGGTTGAGCCGCTTCCAGACGGGCTCTGAATATTCCAGTATGAACGGCGCGATTTCAGCCAGATCGGCAAGCAAGCGCGCGCGGTCAACCGGCGGC
>JANMPK010000193.1:0-5658 GCA_031369825.1 Sphingomonadales bacterium | reverse complement strand
CAAACCAGTTGGGCCGTTCCCACCCAAACACGCTGCCGAACACTGCGCCCAGTGCCTTCATCCGGTCATAACAAGGCGTTTGGCGCAGCGCACGGCCCGCTTCGCGCTCCTCGTCAGGATAATGAACCGTGAAGACTTTGGCATAGGCCTCTTCATTTTTCTCAATCATGAAGCCACGTCCGGCATAATCGCCAAAGCGGCGCGGGTCGACACCCATCATGTCGATGGTCGGTTCACCATCAACAATCCAGTGCGCCAATTGCCAACCCGCGCCACCTGCGGCGGTAACCCCAAAACTATGGCCTTCATTCAGCCAGAAATTTTTGAGGCCCCACGCCGGACCCACGATCGGCGACCCGTCGGGAGTGTAAGCGATAGCTCCATTATAAACTTTCTTAATCCCCACCTCACCAAAGGCCGGCACACGTTTCATCGCCGCGAGAATATAGGGCTCAAGTCGTTCGAGCGCGTCTGGGAACAACTCATATTCGCTGTTTGCGGCTGGTCCATCGACATAACATGCAGGCGCGCCGACTTCGTAGGGCCCGAGCAACAAACCGCCCGCTTCTTCCCGCATATAATAGCTCGAATCGGATTCGCGTAGCACGCCCATTTCAGGCAGACCTTGGCGTTTGCGCTCCATGATTGCAGGATGTTGTTCTGTGACGATATATTGATGTTCAACGGGGATCACGGGAATATCGAGGCCCACCATCGCGCCGGTTTGCCTAGCGAAGTTTCCCGAACAGGAAATGACATGTTCGCAGGCGATGTCGCCCTGATCAGTGGACACCAACCATTCGCCATTTGGCTGCTGCGTGATGGCAGTGACAGTCGTGTTGCGGTAAATCGTCGCGCCGCGTTGCCTTGCACCCTTCGCCAACGCCTGCGTCAGGTCGGCGGGCTGGATATAGCCATCATCGGGATGCTGGATTGCGCCGATAACACCATCTATATCGGCCAATGGCCAGATTTCCTTCACCTGCGCGGGCGTTAGGAAATTGACATCAACGCCAATCGTCTGTGCGACCCCAGCATAATAATGATATTCATCCATCCGGTCTTTAGTTGTCGCAAGCCGGATATTGGTGACTTGTGAAAAACCTGCATGAAGGCTGGTCTCTGCCTCCAGGCTGGGATAAAGCCCCACCGAATATTGATGGAGCTTGCCGACGGAATAGCTGAGGTTGAACAAGGGCAACAACCCTGCCGCATGCCAGGTAGATCCGGAAGTCAACTCCTTGCGCTCCAGCAGGACGATATCTTCCCAGCCCATTTTTGCAAGATGGTACAGCGTGCTAACGCCAACCACACCGCCCCCAATAACTACCGCTCGTACCGTCGTCTTCATACAACCCATCCAAGGAACGCACATTTGTCGCGCGTATGTCAGGCAATGACATGGTGCAGCAATCGGATCGGCTTCTTTTCCACATATATTGGATATTCTAATATTAAAAATAAGGAAACGATCACTTTGTTCGGCAAGTAGGCAAGCCGGTTGTAGAACGAGTGCGTCGGCTCCGTTAGGCCTGTGTGTTGGCCTTCTAATCGGCAAGTTGCTGGTTCGAACGCAGCTGTGTCTGCTGCTTTCTGATATATTTAACGTGTACTGATGCTTTGCAAATTGTTGTTTTCAGAGATCATGGCAACTTTAGATAGACCCTTGGGCAGCATTACAACGATCCAATGGAGAAAACTGCAGCTATCTCACAGACGAGATATCGCTTTTCTCGCCGACACAAAATAGCCCCGATCTGGCGACCGAGGCGTTTTGTTAAATCATTGATTTTTTTATAAAAAAATATTGGTTGCGGGAGTAGGATTTGAACCTACGACCTTCAGGTTATGAGTTGGAACGTTGTATATCTAAGTAATTGAGCTAATTATATAATAACTAGATATTTGGAGTCATGTGCTACATTACGTGTTAGCATATTGCGCTAATTTACAATTTTCGGCCTGTTTTGTGTTAGGCCACTAACATAAAAATGTTGTGTGGAACAAAAAAGTCAGATTTTGAAGCACTTGGCTAGTCTCGCGCATGAAATGAATTTTCATATCGACATTGTTGCGTTTGGTTCAAAATTTATCATGATGCATGACATGTACTGCACAAAGGCTCTGCGCTACCTTCACTTGTCGCCCAATATGCCGCCTGGACGGCGTTTGCTGCCGAACCGGAAAAGCAATGGGCTGCTGCTCCGTAGGGCCTTATGCTAAGCTACGCGTATCCATACCTCACCCGCGTATGTGCGAAACAATATCGACCGGTCGCTAATCGAAACTGGATGAAAGTTGGCTATCAAATCAGAGACTCGCAGATAATCACATTCATATTATTATTGCCTTTCCGATCGGAGCCGTCGATATTTGAATGATGTTTGCGTCGGAGCCCATATAATGAACCCAATGATGCGCCTTGGGGTGTGCTATTATCCGGAGCATTGGCCAGAAGACCTCTGGCCAGATGATGCCCGTCGGATGGCTGATCTGGGGCTTTCGCGCGTTCGCATTGGGGAATTTGCATGGAGCAGGATCGAACCTGAGCCGGGGCGTTATGATTGGGGCTGGCTCGACCGTGCGGTTGACACGCTGCATGCTGCTGGACTGGGCATCGTGATGGGCACCCCCACCGCGACCCCGCCCAAATGGCTGGTTGATTCGATGCCGGACATGATCGCAATCGATGTGCAAGGACATCCGCGGCAATTCGGTTCGCGCCGCCATTACTGCTTTTCGCATCAGGGCTATGCTTCGGCGGCGGCAACGATCGTAAAGGCCATGGCTGCGCGCTACGGCAACCACCCTGCGATTACCGCCTGGCAGACCGACAATGAATTTGGGTGCCATGATACAGCGATTAGCTATTCGGCGTCGGCACGATCCGCGTTTCGGGATTGGCTGGGCGTACGCTATCAGTCTATCACCGCCTTGAACCGTGCGTGGAACAATGTGTTTTGGAGTACAGAATACCGGGATTTTTCTGAGATCGACCTGCCCAATTTGACGGTGACAGAGGCTAATCCGTCTCACCTGCTTGATTTCCGGCGCTTCTCATCCGATCAGGTGGTGCGTTTCAATCGATCACAGGCCGACATAATTCGTCGGTCATCGCCAGGGCGCGATGTTGTGCATAATTTCATGGGATTTTTTACTCAGTTCGATCATCACGACGTCGGCCGCGATCTCGACGTGGCAAGCTGGGACAGCTATCCACTCGGATTTCTTGAACAATTCTGGTTTTCCGATGCGGAAAAGTTAAGGTATCAGCGCCAAGGCCATCCCGATATCGCGGCCTTCCATCACGATCTCTACCGTGGGTGCAGCAATGGTCGATGGTCGGTTATGGAACAGCAGCCGGGGCCTGTGAACTGGGCCCGGCACAATCCATCGCCGCTGCCCGGGATGGTACGGCTATGGACGCTAGAGGCAATGGCGCATGGGGCCGAGTTAGTCAGCTTTTTCCGCTGGCGGCAATTTCCGGGCGCGCAAGAACAGATGCACGCAGGACTGCTGCGTCCGGATAGCATCGACGATGTTGGCGCCCACGAAGTCCGGCAGGTAAAAGGCGAAATCGATGCGATCGGCCCGCTCGGTCCGCCCCCAAAGTCGGTGGCGTTGCTTTTCGACTATCAGGCCGACTGGGTGACGGAGATTCAGCCACAGGGCGAAGGCTTCAGCGCATTGCGCGCCGCATTTGAGTTTTACTCGGCAGCGCGGCAATTGGGCTTGGATGTCGATATTGTGCATCCGGAAACGCCACTGGATGGCTATTCGATGGCGCTGGTACCGTGCCTGCCAATTCTTTCGCCAAAAACAATCGATGGCCTTGCAAAGTTCGCCGGTCCCGTTCTGGTGGGACCTCGAACCGGCAGCAAGACTGCAGATTTCTCGATCCCGGCGGAACTACCGCCCGGCGGCCTTCAGGAACTATTGCCGATCAAGATCGTGCGCGTCGAATCGCTGCGCCCCGGATCGTTCGAACGCGGCGACGGGTTCGAGGTGCATCGCTGGTTGGAGCATATCGAAACTGATCTGGTCCCTGAAGAGCGGCTGAGCGACGGTCGGGGGATAGTCTATCTAAGTGGCCGGTTACGATATGTCGCTGGCTGGCCCGACGGCGCGTTGCTGGGCCGTTTGATCGGGCGCATGGCGGATGAGGCTGGCGTTGGCATTATCCATCTTCCCGCTGATGTCCGCATTCGCCGAGCAGGCAGCCTGTGCTTTGCCTTCAATTACGGAACAAAGCCGCTTACGGTGCCGCCCGGCGATGATACAAGATATGTACTCGGCGGCGCCGAAATCGCGGCAGCTGGCGTAGCTATATGCCACAATGTATGAACAAGGCGGCTCATTTTCCGTTTTGCGACGCGGCCTAGTGCGGTCGGTAGGAAGGTATGAGATGGAACAGCGCATTCGCCATGTAGTGATTGTCGGTGGAGGCAGCGCCGGATGGATTGCCGCTGCACGTATCGCTGCCCGAAACGGCACCGCCAATCCAGACGGAGTGCGCGTCACCCTGGTTGAATCGGCGACTATAGGCACCATCGGCGTGGGTGAAGGCACATGGCCGACGATGCGTAACACGTTAAACAAAATCGGCATTTCTGAAACAGATTTCCTGCGCCAATGCGACGGCGCATTCAAGCAGGGGGCCAAATTCACGGGCTGGACCGACGGTTCGCCGCAGGACGGCTATTATCATCCGTTGAACCCACCCCATGCGGCGCTGCAAATAGATCTGGCCTCGCACTGGGTGCGCGGAGCGGCAGGCGAAGGCTTGAGCTTTGCCGACGCGGTCGATTTTCAGTCGGCGCTTTGCGACGCCGGGCGGGCACCCAAATCGATAACAAGTCCGGAATATGGCGGCTTGGCAAACTACGCTTATCATCTCGATGCCGTAAAGTTCGCTGGGCTATTGCGTGATTTCAGCGTCAGCAAGCTTGGCGTGCGCCATATCATCGATGATGTCACAGCCGTCAACCAGCACGAGAATGGTGACGTCGCCAGCATCGACACCAAATTATCCGGCAGCATTGAAGGCGACCTGTTTGTCGATTGTTCGGGTTTTGCGGCCCTGCTGATCGAGGGCGTTTACAAGATTCCCTTCATCGAGTGTTCGGACACGCTGTTTGCCGATCACGCGCTGGCGTTGCAGGTGCCCTATGAATGCGAAACCGCCCCGATTGCAACGCATACCATTTCGACCGCGCAAGACGCCGGATGGATCTGGGACATTGGCCTGCCGACCAGACGCGGCACTGGCTATGTGTATTCCAGCCGGCACACCACCCATGACGAAGCCGAAGCCACACTGCGCCGCTATCTTGGGCCGATAAGCGACAACCTGACGGCGCGGCGGATCAAAATCCGTGGCGGGCACCGGCAGACTTTCTGGGCGAACAACTGCGTCGCCGTGGGCCTCTCTAACGGCTTTCTCGAGCCGCTCGAAGCATCGGCGTTGATGCTGATCGAGACTGCGGTTGATTTTATTGCAGATCGCTTGCCTGAAAACCGGTCGGCAATGGCGGTAATGGCAAAGCAGTTCAACACCGCCTTTACGCACCACTGGGAACGCATCATCGAGTTCCTGAAGCTGCATTATGTTTTAACCAAGCGCGATGACACCGCGTTTTGGCGTGATAATTGCGATCC
>JANMPK010000192.1:0-2044 GCA_031369825.1 Sphingomonadales bacterium | reverse complement strand
TGCGCAAAATCGCGCTGGCCTTGGCGGGTTTCGGCATCGCTGCCAACCAGCGCAGCCAGCTGTGCCTGCACAGCATCTGGGTTCAGCGTCACCACGCGCGGCGGAGTGCGCAGCGGTGTTTCCTCCCACTCCGGCAGTTTGGAGAATAACCAGCGCTCGGGCTTTTCCGGCTTGGCGAGATAGCGCGCGACAATATTCGCCCAAGGCCAGCGCAGCCGCGCCAAATTCTGCGCCGCATCCCAAGCCCCTTCGCGTTCGGGCCATGCCGGGTCGGTTAGCGTAGCGAGCAGTTTCTTCGCGGCGGTGAGGAGGAAGGGAGCTATAGCCTCGTCATGCGCTGGCGCATCCACACCGAGCACCCCCGCCAACCCCTTGGCCGTCGGCACCACAAACCGCGCCGGATGCACAAAGGCAAACAGCTCCAGCAAATCCAGCCCCGACAATTCCGCATAGCCCAACCGCTGCGCGACAAGCGGCGCATTGAGCATCACCAAAGGCGTCTCCGCTGCTCGCCCCACAGCCTCACCCTTGCCAACCGTCCGCACCTGCCCGTCGGGCGTGGCGAGCCAGATACCGGCATGGCTTGCATGGAGCGCTGGAAAGGCTAGGGGAGTTTGCACCGCGACAGATACGCGCATTTAGAACGAAAGAGCAACAAGTGACTGACCTCCGTGAGATAGCAGTGGCATCAAAGGCGTGGCCTTTTGAAGAGGCGCGGCGGTTGTTGAAACGGTATCCGAATGGCAAGCCAAATGGCGAGGCGATTGTGCTGGAATGTGGCTACGGCCCTTCCGGCCTGCCGCATATAGGCACGTTCAACGAGGTGCTGCGCACAACGATGGTGCGCAATGCCTTTGCCACGCTTAGTGATGCGCCGACGCGGCTGATCGAGTTTTCCGACGATATGGACGGCCTGCGTAAGGTGCCCGACAATGTGCCCAATCAGGCGATGCTGACGCAGCATCTGGGCAAGCCCTTGTCGCGCATTCCCGACCCGTTTGAAAAGTTTGAGAGCTTTGCCGCGCATAACAACGCGATGCTGCGCCAGTTTCTCGACCAGTTCGGCTTCGATTATGAGTTTATCTCGTCCTCGTCGCTGTACGAATCTGGCGGGTTTGATGATGCGCTCAAAAATGTGCTGCGGAACTATCAGGGCATTATGGACATCATGCTGCCGACGTTACGCAAGGAACGCGCCGCGACCTATTCGCCCGTCCTACCGATTAGTGAGAAAAGCGGCATCGTATTGCAGGTGCCGGTCGAAGTCGTCGATGCCGAGGCTGGCCTCATCCGTTTTGAGGATGCCAGCGACGGACATCCTGACATGGTCACGCAGTCGATTTTGGGCGGCAAGGCCAAGCTGCAATGGAAAGTCGATTGGGCGATGCGTTGGGTCGCGCTTGGCGTCGATTATGAAATGTACGGCAAGGATTTGACCGACAGCGGCGTGCAGAGCGGCAAGATCGCGCGGGTGCTTGGCGGGCGGCCACCCGAAGCTTTGATCTACGAAATGTTCCTCGACGAAAAGGGCGAGAAGATTTCGAAGTCGAAGGGCAATGGCCTCGCGCTTGAGGATTGGCTGAAATACGGCACGGAAAACACAAACCCAAAGCGGGGATGGCGCCGCTGGCGGCCCGGCTCGCCTCGGCGCGGCAGCAATCGCGCCGCAGCCGCATCGTGCCGACCGCAATCGAGGCCGAACTGGGCACGCGCTACACGCTCGATACCTTGCAAGCATTGCGCCGGCGCTACCCAAAAGCACAGTTTGTGTGGCTGATGGGGAGCGACAATCTGGTCCAGTTCCACCGCTGGCGGCGCTGGCGCCAGATCGCACGCACCATGCCGATTGCGGTTATCGCGCGTCCGGGCTATGAGGGTGCCGCCCTCGCGAGCCCCGCGGGTGCCTGGCTCGGCCGATTCCGCCGGTCGCCCGCCAGCTTGAACACCCGGGCAGGATGGAGCGCACCCGCGCTGATATATTTGCGTTTTGATCCAGATTCGCGCTCGGCCACCGCATTGCGCGCCGCCGATCCAGAATGGGCGC
>JANMPK010000182.1:0-6691 GCA_031369825.1 Sphingomonadales bacterium | reverse complement strand
TCAGCGCGGCAGAGCTTGATCACTGGTCGTGTTTCAGCCTCTTTGCGGAAATCATGATAGAAGCTGACCACACCATACACCTCGGCGCGTGTGAGGTTGAGCGCGCCCGCAATCTCTCGCATTGCATCTTCGCTGACATATCCAAACGCCTTTTGCACATCGTGGAGGATCGGCAGCAACGGCCCCTCGCGCATTTGATGCTCAGTTACGATGTCAGCGACAGTTTTCATTTGAACACAACAGTACGATTTCCGTTCAGCATCACGCGGTGCTCAAGATGTAGTTTGACAGCGCGTGCCAGCACCCGGCTTTCGGTATCCTGTCCCTGCGCAATCAAATCCTCAACCGTATCGGCGTGGTCGACGATCGATACGTCTTGGGTGATAATTGGACCTTCGTCGAGATCGGGCGTCACATAATGCGCTGTAGCGCCGACCATTTTGACGCCTCGCTCATAAGCACGATGATATGGTTTCGCGCCCTTGAAACCAGGAAGGAAGCTATGATGGATATTGATGACGCGGCCATCAAGTTTTCGGCAAAGTTGGTCGGATAGCACTTGCATGTACCGTGCAAGGATGATGAGATCAACTTGCTGCTCTTCGACCATGGCAAGTAGCTTGGCTTCCTGATCCAATTTGGTTTCGGGGGTGATTGGCAGATGGTGAAACGCGATGCCTTCATGTTCGGCGCGGCGTTGCCAGTTCAAATGATTGGAAACGATGCTGGTAACCTCCATCGGCAACCGATTGGTCGATGTCCGGTAAAGGAGGTCATTCAAACAATGCCCACCTTGGCTCACCATGATCATCGCCCGCAGTTTTTTGCGCAGATCGTTGATACGCCAGTCGAGCCGGAACGCTGTGGCAACGGGCATGAAGGCTGCGGTAAAGCTTTCAGATGTCATATCTTTAGGGCAGGCAATTGCTACACGCATGAAAAAGCGCCCCGTATTTTCATCGCCATATTGCGAGCTTTCGACGATATTGCAGTCTTGGCTAGCGATCGAATTGGCAACGGCCGCGACGATCCCCTTGCGGTCCTCACAAGCGATCACCAAAACAAAATGCGCTCCAATATGCATAAGCTAACCTGCCCCTATTTCAATGTGGTGACCACGTAGCGTTGTAACACCACTCTATCCATCACCTGACCCATATATTAGGTCTTCTAATCGCAACATGTAGATGATGTGATTGGTTGAGGAATTAATTTTACCAATCAAGAAAATTTGGTCAGTTGCTTGCGGGGGACTCCGGTTTCAGTCTGTCTAGTGGAGAATGGGCCCTTGCAATGTCGAGGGATGGTTGAGGGGAAGAAAATTGAAAATTTATTTAAAGATTTCGACTGCGGCATTTGTGCTTGCATCATTCGGGGCAGGCGCATCACCTGTTTTTGCTCAAGAAGCAGCCGAGGAAAATGACCGCGGCATTGCTGACATCATCGTGACCGCAACGCGGCGTGAAGAGTCGCTCAACAAAATCCCGCTCGCCATTCAGGCACTGAGCGGGGACTCATTGTCTGATCTCAACATCACCAGTTTCGACAAGCTGATCGAATATCTTCCCAATGTGCGGTCTGCGTCGCGCGGGCCGGGTGCGTCTTCGATCTTTATCCGTGGCCTTTCGACCGACTCGCCCGGCCTTCAGATTGCAGGCACAGCAGGCGCGCAGCCAACCGTTGCGCTCTATATCAACGATGCTCCCGCCTCGCTGGTGGGCCGCAACCTTGATCTTTACACGGTGGACCTTCAGCGCGTCGAAGTGCTGGCGGGGCCGCAGGGCACTTTGTTCGGCTCAAGCGCAATGGGCGGCGCGGTCCGTTACATCACCAACAAGCCCGATGCTGCCGAATTCCATGCCGGGTTCAACGCCAAATATGCCTTTACCAAGAGTGGTAAGGAAAGCGTGGCGGGCGATGCCTTCATCAACGTGCCGATCATCAAAGATAAACTCGCCCTTCGCGCGGTGTTCTACACCGACCGGCAGGGTGGTTATATCGACAATGTCGCAGGGACATTCCAACTTCCGTTCAATGGCAACGTAGGAATTCCAGGCAGGCTGCCAACCGGGAACCCGCTGCTCGTGACGCGTGCTATCCAATCGTGCGAGATCATCGTGACTCCCCGTGTGGGAAGTACCCCGGCTGTGACGGCTGCGAGACCCAACTGCAATGGTAGCAATTACAATGCCCC
Source organism: Sphingomonadales bacterium (assembly GCA_031369825.1). Lineage (GTDB taxonomy): Bacteria > Pseudomonadota > Alphaproteobacteria > Sphingomonadales > Sphingomonadaceae > Sphingorhabdus_B. Next base: position 4,497 of record JANMPK010000182.1, on the reverse strand, counting down.
GACGCGCCAGACGATCAACAACGACAAGTTCATCGAAAAAGATTATAATGACGCGACCTATCGCGGTGGACGTCTGGCGTTGACCTGGAATGTGGCCGACAATTGGTCGGTTGATCTGATGCACCTCCGCCAGGAACTCGATACCGACGGTGTGTTCGATTTTGAACCCGATGTGGGCGATCTTCAGGTCACCAAGTTCAACGAGAACACGCTGCGGGATAAATTTAGCCTGTCCACACTCGCGATCAACGGACGCCTTGGTGCGCTTGATCTGATCTATACCGGATCGTTTCTGAAGCATCGTGCCACGCAGGTGGCTGACTATGCGGGCTATTCAAATATCGGACTTTTTCTGCCCTATTATGAATGCGACGCTGGGATCTATTATAACAACCCGTCTTACGGAAACCTTGGCAATACCTGTTACACACCGACCAAGAGCTATCAGGTGCGCAATCGCACCAAGCGGTTCACGCAAGAATTCCGGGTGACGACACCTGCCGACAAGCGCGTTCGCGGTACTTTTGGCCTATTTTACGACAATAATAAGCTGTTCGACAACACCGATTGGTCCTATCTGCAAGAGGCGGCAGGCTTCATCAATCCTCGGGCTCCAAGCCCCTTAGTGAACGCGAATGACACCAGTATCCGTCCGGTTGGCGTTGGCTTCTTCAACGACATTCAGCGCAAGGACAGGCAGTTTGCAGCCTATGGCGAAGCGTCGTTTGATATCATCCCGGATAAGCTAATACTGACAGGTGGCCTGCGCTATTACAATGAAAAGGCTTCAATCAACGGGTCGTCGGCGACCAGCTTTGGTGCCAATGCGGCTGAAGGCCGCCGCAGCCCGCGTGGGGTATACAATCCTGTGACTGGCACCTACTCTCGCGCGGCATCGCCTCCCACAATTTACGAGGTCGCTGCCAATCTCAACGATTTGTACAGGGATTCCTCACCCGCAAAATATACGGGCGTGCTCTACAAGGGCAATCTGACATACAAGCTTGGCGAAGGCTCGCTGGTCTACGCAACTTACTCAGACGGCTTCCGTCCGGGCGGTTTCAATCGTCAGCCCTGCATTATTGGAACCGGGGCCTGCCCCACGGCTGCAGATTTCGTTCGTTTGGGTTCCTATGTGCCTGACAAGGTCCAGAATTACGAGTTCGGCGGTAAATTCTCTCTGCTTGATCGCACATTGCAGATCAACTTTGCAGCGTACATGATTGACTGGAAAAACATCCAGATAACAGTGTTTGATCAGAACATCTCCAACCAGACCTTCACCACCAACCTGCTGGATGCCCGAATCAAGGGGCTGGAGGGTGATATAACTTGGCGAGCCACGCCAGAATTTACCTTCAACAGCGCCTTCTCGTTCAACGATTCCGAATTGAAACGGTATCGCAGGAACACGCTCGTGCTCCGCCCATTGGGCGGTCCCTTGGCGTTGAGTCCCAAGTTCCAGTTCAATGCCCGCCTACATTGGGAGAAGGAGCTTAGCTCTGGACTACGTCCGTTCGCACAGGTTGGCTTTCACTATGTCGGCAAAAGTATTTCGGACGTGATCGACAATGTCGACATTCGCTATCCGGGATTCAACGCAACGTTGGGTTATGATGGTGGTCTTCCGGTTACCTATAATGGCGTACTTGTGCGACCGGGCGATGTTATTTCTCCAATCCCAGCAGCGCAGCAGCTTGATTCCTACAACACAGTCTCGGCGTCCTTCGGCGTCTCAAGGGATGAATGGCGGATCGAGCTCTTCGGTGATAATCTGACTGACGAGCGCCCTGAACTGTTCAAGAGCGGGAACGACGGTGAGAATCGCACCACGACGTCGCGTCCGCGCACGGTGGGCCTGCGCTTCTCCTACAGTATCTGATCGAACAGGCAGGACGCTCCGGCAGTGCCGGGGTGTCCATCATCTCGATTTTCGTTGCAAATAGCGCCTGATCTGGACCAGGATTGTCAAGGAGACCGGTGGTCCAGGTGAGGAACGATAGCAATGCAATTGGCCGGTGAAGTGGAGGGTTCCGAAGAGGGCCTTCGTCGCGCGCGCCAAATGCTCCAGAGTGGCCGCGTTCCGGATGCAGCCAATGCCTGTCAGGCTGTTCTGGACAAAGAGCCGCACCATCCCGAGGCACTTTACACGCTGGCGGTCGCGCACCGATTTCAGAAAAACTATAAAGATGCTTTGTCGTCCACACGCAGTCTGATCACGCTTGATCCGGCAAACGGTCGTGCGCATCAGGAAATGGCGCATTGCCTGCGTGATATGGGTGACCCAGAAGGCGCGCTCGCGGCTTATCAGGAAGCTATTGCACGCAACAATGCGCTGCTCGGCAGCTGGCAAATGCTGGAGCAGCTTCACGGGCAAGCCGGACGCGAAGCGGCGGCAGACTTCGCCTCTGGTCAGGTCGATTATCTGTCATCCTTGCCGCCCCAACTTCTTTCGGTGGCGAGCCTTATTCAGGAAGGCAAGATGTACAAGGCCGAGCATTTGTGCCGGCACTTCCTCCAGACGCACGGCCATCATGTCGAAGGGATGCGCTTCCTTGCGCAGATCGGCCTGAGCTTTAACGTGCATGATGAAGCCGAGTTTTTGCTGGAATCGGCGGTCGTGCTCGATCCTGACAATGTCGGTGTTCATTTCGACTATGTAGGGACGCTGCAGAAGCGCCAGAAATTCGCTGAAGCATTAGAGCAGGCGCGTTTGCTGCGCGAGAAAGACCCTGAAAATCCCCAGGTCGATATGCTCTACGCCAACCAGAATCTGGCTGCTGGCAATTTCGATGTGGCGCTCAATATCTATCGTCACCGCGCCGAGGGCGCGCCGAATAATCCCGGCATTCACTTGACACTTGGCCATGCGCTGAAAACCACGGGACAGCAGAAAGAAGCGATTGAGGCTTATACCCAGGCCTATCGCATCAAACCCGATTTCGGCGATGCCTATTGGAGCCTGGCTAACCTCAAGACCTACAGGTTTGGCGAGGCGCAGATCGCATCAATGCGAGAGTGGGAAGCCGCGCCAGCAACGCAGCTCGCGGATCGCTATCACCTCTGTTTCGCGCTGGGCAAGGCGCTAGAGGATAGCGGCCAGTATGAAGACTCCTTCACCTATTATGAGCGCGGTAATCGGCTGAAACGCGAAGAAGTAGGCTATAACTGGCGGCGGATCACCAAAGAGATCGACCGACAGATCGAACATTGCACTCCGGCGCTGATCGCCGAAAAGGCAGGATCAGGCTCCGCAGCTAACGACCCGATTTTCATTCTCGGCCTGCCCCGTGCGGGTTCTACCTTGCTCGAGCAGATACTCGCATCGCACAGTCAGGTCGAAGGCACTATGGAGTTACCCAACATTCTAGCACTCGCGCACAAACTGGGTGGGCGTCGGCGCATTGACGAGGAGCCTGAATATCCTGCCAATCTCGGCGAATTGACGCATGACGAGCTGACCGAATTTGGCGAGGCGTTCATCCGCGATACGATGATCCACCGCAAACAAGGCACGCCATATTTCATCGATAAGATGCCCAACAACTTCCGCCATATCGGCCTAATCCACATGATCCTGCCCAATGCCAAAATCATCGATGCGCGGCGCGGCGCGATGGGATGTTGCTTCTCAGGCTTCAAGCAACTCTTCGCCGAAGGTCAGGAATTTACCTATGGCCTTGAGGAAATCAGTCACTATTACAAAGACTATGTCGCACTGATGGATCACTGGGATGACGTGTTGCCCGGCAAGATTTTGCGCGTTCGCTATGAAGACGTCGTCACCGATCTTGAAACGCAGGTCCGCCGTCTGCTCGATTATTGCGAGTTGCCATTTGAAGAAGCCTGCATCAATTTCCACGAAACCGAACGTGCAGTACGCACCGCGAGTTCGGAACAGGTGCGTCAACCAATTTTCAAAAGCGGCGTCGATCAATGGGAGCATTTCAGCGTCTATCTTGATCCGCTGCGCAACATATTAGGGCCTAAACTGGCCGCAACCTGAGGGGGAATAAGAATGGCGAGTATTGCACCGACCACGCAGGTCAATGCCGATCAGGTCTCCACGCTTGGCCAGCGCTGGTATGTACTGATCATCATGATGCTGGCCTATACAATCAACATCGCTGACCGTTATGTAATGTCCACCGTACTTGAGCCAATTCGGCTTGAACTTAACCTGACTGACAGCGGCGTTGCATTTCTGACCGGCGTTTCGCTGGCGCTTTTCTATGTCACAATGGGCATTCCGTTGTCTTGGATTGCTGACCGCTACAACCGCAAGAATTTACTTGCCGCTTCAATGGCTGTTTGGTCGGCAATGACAGCGTTTTGCGGGATGTCTCAGGGTTATATGCAGCTTTTGCTCGCACGGATCGGTGTCGGGATCGGCGAAGCCGGAGGGACACCATCCTGCAATGCGATCGTCGCGGATTACTTCCCTGCCAACCGGCGTGCGATGGCGATGACGATATTCGCACTCGGTGCACCAATCGG
>JANMPK010000153.1:0-4588 GCA_031369825.1 Sphingomonadales bacterium | reverse complement strand
AGACATCATTGCCCCTACCATAGCTTGCCCTCGCGATGATTTTCCTTAGAGCAAATTTATGATCCTCGTCATCGACAATTACGACAGCTTCACTTGGAACCTCGTCCATTATCTGATGGAGCTTGGGGCTGAGGTGGAGGTTGTGCGCAATGACGCGATTTCGGCGGGGCAGGCGCTGTCTTCAGGCGCGGAGGCGTTCCTGATTTCGCCGGGGCCGAAGACGCCGAATGAGGCGGGCGTGAGCCTCGATCTGGTCGCGGCTTGCGCCGATGCGGGAAAACCCTTGCTCGGCGTATGCCTCGGGCATCAAACTATTGGACAGCATTTCGGCGGAACTGTCGTGCGCGGCGGTTTGATGCACGGCAAGACCTCGCCCGTGACGCATGACGGCAGCGGGCTGTTTGCTGGCCTACCCTCGCCTTTCACGGCAACGCGCTACCATTCGCTGATTGTCGAGAATATTCCCGACAGCTTGATCGTCAACGCGACCAGCGACGATGGGCACGTCATGGGCTTCCGCCATGTGACGCTGCCCATACACGGCGTGCAATTCCACCCCGAAAGCATCGCCACCGAACATGGCCATGCAATGCTCGCCAACTTCATGCGGATTGCGGGCATGACGCCCAAAGAACGCTGATGCACGTTTATGGCCGCCTTCCCGATCCGCAGCATCTGTTTGACCATGACGAGGCGGCGCAGGCCTTTGCCGACATTCTCGACGCACGCGCATCGGAGGACGAAATTGAGGCGTTCCTGATCGCGCTGTCGCTGCGCGGCGAAACGATGGTGGAAATCGCCGCCGCCGCCGAGGCGATGCGCGAACGGCTGATCCCTATCGACGCTCCCAAAGGGGCCATCGACGTCTGCGGCACCGGCGGCGACGGGCATCATACGTTGAATGTGTCGACCGCAGTGTCGATAGTGGTTGCCGCGTGCGAAGTCCCAGTCGCCAAGCACGGCAACCGCGCAGCGTCATCGAAGGCAGGCGCAGCCGACACGCTCGAAGCGCTCGGCCTCGACATGGAACGCGCAGGGAAGATGGCGGAGGAAACGCTGAAGGACCTCGGCATCTGTTTCCTGTTCGCCGCCAACCATCATCCGGCAATGAAGCGCATCCAGCCCATCCGTCAGCGCATCGGCCAGCGAACGATCTTCAACCTGATGGGCCCTCTCGCCAACCCCGCGCGCGTCACCCGCCAGCTCATCGGCATCGCCCGCCCCGCCTATGTGCCCGTCTATGCCGAGGCACTGCACCATCTCGGCACCGAACATTCACGCATCATTTCGGGCGACGAAGGCCTCGACGAACTCAGCCTCGCTGGCGGCAACGAGGTCGCGGTGGTCGAACCCGAAGGCATCCGCATGCAGCGTACTGTCGCCGCCGATGCAGGCCTGCCGGTGTATCCAGTCGAGGCGATACGCGGCGGTGATGCGCAGCATAACGCGCTGGAATTACGCAAGCTGTTGCAGGGTGAACACAGCGCATACCGCGATGCGGTTCTGTTCAACGCGGCGGAGGCATTGCTCGTCGCCGGCGTAGTGGCGACCATGCCCGAAGGCGTTGAGGAAGCGGCGGAGGCCATCGACAAGGGACTTGCGAACGCTCTGCTCAATTGCTGGATTGCGTATAAATGAACAAACTAGCCGAAATCTGCGCCACTAAGCGCCTTGAAGTTGCCGCGCGCAAACCGCTTGGGCTTGCACACTGGCCTACGCCTTCATCCGTTCGCGGGTTTGAGGCGGCGTTGCGTTTCAAAGCTCAAACCGGTTTCGCGCTCATCGCCGAGATCAAGAAGGCGTCGCCCTCCAAGGGGCTGATCCGCGCCGATTTCGATCCGGCTTCCCATGCTCGCGCCTATCAGGCTGGCGAGGCGGCTTGTCTTTCCGTCCTCACAGATGCGCCCTACTTCCAAGGGCATGAGGATTATCTGGTCGCGGCGCGGGCCGCGTGTGACCTACCCGTTATCCGCAAGGATTTCATGGTCGATCCGTGGCAATGCACCGAGGCGCGGGCGATGGGAGCCGACGCGATTTTGATTATCGTTGCCGCGCTTGAAGATGCCGCGATGGTGGAAATCGAAGATGCGGCGCTGGCCGAGGGGCTCGATGTGCTGGTTGAGGTGCATGACGAGACGGAAATGGAGCGCGCGTTAGGCCATCTCAAGTCAAAACTTATCGGTGTCAACAATCGCAATTTGAAGACCTTTGAGGTCGATCTGGCCACCACCGAGCGACTGGCGACGATGATCTCCGAAGATGTGTTACTGGTGTGCGAGAGCGGGATTTCGACATATGCGGATTGCGAACGGATGGCGGCTGTAGGGGTGAGAACTTTCCTCGTCGGCGAAAGCCTGATGCGGCAAGATGATGTTGAACGTGCCACACACATGCTATTGACAGGGTCATGAACAAGCTCACCCATCTAGACGACAGCGGCGCGGCGCATATGGTGGATGTTTCCGCAAAAGCAGACACAGTGCGCGAAGCTGTGGCCGATGGGCTTATAATTATGTCTGAGGCCGCTCTGGATGCGATCAAAGCGGGCAGTGCAAAGAAAGGCGATGTTCTGGCCACGGCGCGCATTGCTGGCATTATGGCGGCCAAAAAAACGAGCGAGCTTATTCCGCTTTGCCACCCATTGCTGCTTTCCAAAATCTCAGTGGATTTCAACGTCGAGGATGATGGTATCCGCGCCATCGCTTTGGTTCGGCTCACTGGCCAAACCGGTGTGGAAATGGAGGCGATGGCGGCGGTTTCTGTCGCGCTCCTCACGATTTACGACATGGCGAAGGCACTCGATAAGGCGATGGTCATTAGCGATATCCGCTTGCTGACCAAGACCGGCGGCAAGTCCGGCGACTGGAAACGGTCCAAATGATCCCGGTTGCGGAAGCACAGGCAAGATTGTTGGCGCTTGCTGCTCCGCTTCCACCGCAAACCATGCCGCTGGACCATGCCATTGGCCGCTATCTCGCCGAAGATATTATCGCCAGACGCAGCCAGCCCGCCGCCGATCTATCGGCGATGGATGGCTATGCCATTTGCTTCGCCGATTTGCCCGGGCCGTTCTCGCTGGTCGGCGAAAGTGCAGCAGGCGCTCCGTTCGGCGGAATGATCGCAAGCCAGCAAACGACCCGTATATTTACCGGCGCGCATGTGCCCACCGGGGCGGATACTATATTGGTGCAAGAAGACGCCCGGGCCGAGGGAAGGCAAATCAGTCTGACCGGCGATGGCCCCAACGTTATTGGCAAGCATATCCGTCGCCAAGGTGGTGATTTCCGCGATGGCGATAGACTGGCGTGCAGTGGCGCGCTTGTGCAAGCAGGCGTAATCGCCGCGGCGGCTATGGCAGGATATGGCGCGCTATCGGTCGGTGGAAGCCCTAGGATCAAAATCATCGGCACCGGCGACGAGTTGATACCGCCCGGCGAAGCCTGTGACGCGGCACATATCCCATCGTCGAACAACATCATGCTGCACGCAATGTTGAAGGCTTTGCCGTGCACCATTGTTGATGCCGGAATCGTCAGGGACGATCTCGAACGCATTACCGCATCATTTGTCGATGCCGCCAACTATGACGTGATCGTCACCAGCGGCGGCGCGTCGGTTGGCGACCATGACTTTGTGCAAAACGCACTAAAAGTAGCGGGTGCAGAAATAGGCTTCTGGCGTGTAGCGATGCGGCCTGGAAAGCCGTTGATGGCGGCACGAATCGGCAAGACTGTTATTTTGGGCTTACCCGGAAATCCGTCGTCTGCGTTCGTTACTGCTGTTCTCTTTTTACTGCCGCTGGTTCGCCACCTTGCCGGTTCAAACGCACCGTTTCCCGATATCGGATTAGCGCCCGTCACCACCGACATACCGGCTGGCGATAACCGCGCAGAATATATACGCGCACGTCTGGAAACCGGGAAAATCGAGCCATTCAGCAAACAAGATAGCGGCATGATTGCACCCTTGGTAAAAGCAAATGCACTGCTTATCCGCCCTACAGAATCCCCCCCGTTAAAAGCAGGCGACATGGCACCATATCTCGCGGTTTGAAAAATCTGGAACACTATTGCTTGACTCAACCCTGTTTGTTTCCTAATCGTTCCACCTATGTTCAACCGCATAGGATTAAAGCCATGTTGACCTCCAAACAAAACGAGTTGCTCCGCTTCATTCACGAACGTCTTGAAGCAAGCGGCGTTTCGCCATCTTTTGAGGAAATGAAAGACGCGCTGGATTTGAAAAGTAAGTCGGGTGTGCACCGTTTAATTGGGGCGCTGGAAGAACGCGGATTCATTCGTCGTCTCGCCAATCGCGCTCGGGCGCTTGAAGTCGTGAAGATGCCTGAAGGTGGCGGTGCGCGCGATGTGAATGTTGTTAAGTTGACCCCGGCAATCGCAACGAAATCATCGCAAGTGCATCTGCCGGTTGCGGCCAATGACGTGATCGAGATTCCGATGCACGGTCGCATTGCTGCTGGCGTTCCTATTGAAGCGCTTGAGGGACAAAGTTCGCTTTCGGTGCCGATGGCACTGCTTGGCGCGGGTGAGCATTATGCGCTGGAGGTATCGGGCGACTCGATGGTCGA
>JANMPK010000150.1:0-11923 GCA_031369825.1 Sphingomonadales bacterium | reverse complement strand
GGATCGCCAACGCCGCCGCACCCGCAAGCATCGGTGCCTTGTCGATGTGCATGGGCTGCATGAACCAAGGGGCAGCCAGGCTCAGCGTTACCGCAACGAACAGATTTTGGAAAAATACTATTTCTAAAGGCTTTGCAACCTGCGCCTGTTGCCGTGCGAGGATAAGGTTATAGGCAAACACGGCAGCAGAGAATAATACCGCTACAGCCCCCCATAAATGCTCTGTGGTATAACCGCCGCTCACCCGCCCGGCGATGATGATGGCAACGCCCAATAGCCCAGACACCGAAGCCCATATCGCCGCTTTACCGATGACCTCGCCCAACAACACTGCCGCCAGATAAAGCGCGATCACTGGCGCAATAAAACTTAGCCCGATGGCCTCTGCGAGCGGCAATACAGTCAGCGACCAGAAGAAACTGACCGCCATAACCGATACAATCATGCTGCGCCAAAGATGGAGCTTGAGCACGGCAACTTCGGGCCAGCGTTGCTTTGTGACGACGAAGATCAGCCCCATGAACAATGCACCCAGACTGTTGCGCCAGATAACCGCATTATAGGCACCCATTGCCAGCGCAAGATCCTTCATCAGCGCATCCATCAGCGAGAATGTGCCGATGCCAGCACAGGCGACAAGGAACGGGATGAATGGACGCGGGTGCAGTGAGGACATAGATCACTATTGGCGCAGTCAAGAACGCAACTCAACCCGCTTGCTCATGCGCGTTGTCATGCTATTTCTTTGCGCTATTTAGGAGCCGTTTATGCGCAAATCTGCCGCAATCGCTATGTTGTTTTTCCTAGGGTGCCTTGGCGGATGTAAAGCCGGGAATGCGCCGGTTGGTAGTGCCTCCACCATATCCGCTGCTACTTCACTTATATCGGCGGCGGTCAAAGCAACCGAAGTGCGCGATCTGTCAGCGCTGGAAAGGCTGCGCGGCAACGCGGGGCTGACGCTGCAATGGATCAGCTGGGAACAGCGCGGGATATTGGAGGTCAGCCAGCGCGGCGATGTTGTACATTTGAAAGGGACGCAGGGCACAGCCGGCGGCAATGGGCGGCTGGAAATGGAGGGTGATGTGCTGAGCATCGACTCCGGTCATTTCATTTTTCGCGGAACCATAAAGATCAACGATACCCCCGATGCAGGCCGGTCATGCGTCAAGGACGGTGATAGCGAGTTTGCCATCACCCAAAGCCCCAAATATTGGCGGATGCGTGAATTCGAATGGTGCGATGGTCTAACCGATTATATCGACATCTACTTTTGATCGGGCGTGAAACCGTCAAAATAATCAAAAACTGCTTGCTCGCTGCGGCTTGCCGCGTTGCGCCAACTAGCAGCGTCCTTCTTGCTGTTGAGCAACTTCCCGTCTGCCGACACCAGCATCACTAAGGGGGTAGATTTCACTTTTTTGATGCCAAAGCGTTTGGAGATGTCGAGGTTAAGCCCATGCCCGGTTTGCGGCGTGCCAACATCGACATAGACCAGTTCATAACGGTCACGCATCATGGGCACGAACCGAGACGTTTCAAACCAACCGGCGAGGCCAATGCTGTCATGACACCAGTTCGCCCCCATCACGACGACGACAGTTTTGTTACCTGCCTGCGCCCGTTCAAGCGCCGCATCCACATCGTCCTGCGCATTGCGGGTCGCATCAAATAGCTTGGCCTCCAGATGCCGCTGTTCGGTTGGTGCGCCAGGCGTAGGTGCAGTCATATGCACCAGCGTTTGCATCAGGACTGCAATAATCACAGCGTTCACGTCATGTCGCCTGCGCCATGAGCTTGGGAATATTCGCAGCCGCCGCCATCGCGTTCCCACGGAAACGGGTGAGGAGTTCCATCTTCTCGGTATCGGCAGGGGTCACGCTAGCGATAGTCTTGCCGAAGCCGTCGAGTCTGCTGTCGTTTATCCATTCACGCACCTTTTCATTCTGCATCCATGCCATCTGGTTCATCATGTTGACGAGATTGGCGGCAGGATATTGCTTGATATCGTCGGGCAGAGGAACTGGTCTGCCCAATGCGTTCTTCGCGTCGTCACCGTCAAAATTGGCTTCGATAAAGGCGGTAAGTGCAGCGCTGAAAGCAGGTTGCGGTACGCGGATCATTTGCAGAGTAATCAACTCGCCCTGAAATTGGGGGACCACCGGGCGGCGTTCGACCGCAGTGGCGGTGCAATCGATATAAATAGCGTTGCCGCCAACAGGACAGTCGCCCTGCTCCAACACCATGCCCTGTGAGTCGATGGATTCCACACGACCCATGCGGACAACGTTGCGGATAGTTCGCAGCAATTCTATCTCACCCGCCGATATGGTGGCGTAATGGAACATACGCGGACTTGAACTGGGGTCGATGCGCAGCATGACGCCGGCCGCTTCGAGCCGGGCAAAAACTTCATCGGCGTCGCCTGAACCTGCCAATGCCTCCATCAGCCCGGCCTGCCCGCCGATGGTCTGTTGAAAAAACTCCGCCCCCGGTTGTGTCACATTACGGTTGAGCAGCCAGCTGTCGCGCGGTGCCACCCAAATGATATCGTCTGCCCGCGCGCCCGACCGCAGCAGCCACACACCGGTGTCCATCGCAGTCTTGCCTGCACCCAGGATCACATATTTGTCGGGGCGCACTTCCTTGCCCTGCCACAGTTGCGGCAGACCATTTGGTGGGATCAGACGGACACCACCGGCAACCGGGAATTTGGGTATGTGGGTAGAAGGGACGTTGGTGCCATAATATGTGGCGTCGACCGTTTTGCGGCGGATATCGACGCTAGATTGCTCGCCGGACAACAGCGAGACAAAACGGCCGTCACCGAGATAATCGGACATCGGAAAATAACTGACCCGTCCGCTCGGCAGGAAACGCTGGTGCATTACGCGCTCAAAATAGCCACTGACTTCGGGGCCGCTGGCCAGCTCATAATAGCCCTTGTTGAGCCCAGCTGTGTCGACCTGCCCGCTGCCAAGCTGCATCGAATTGACACCATAATAAGCCGATGGCTGATGCAGTGAGACGAAGGAATAGGCGTCATTCCAATGCCCGCCGGGTTTGCCGTGACGGTCAATAATCGTGATATGCGCATCGGTTTCATCGAGCAGCGTATCGGCAAAGGCCATGCCGACCGCGCCGCTGCCGATGATAAGATAATCCGTATCGATGCTCGCCACCGACTCTCTCCTGCCTTTGTTTTGATTGCTATGTTAGCGCAACCTAAAGCGCAGCAACAAAAGCGCAATTACCTTTATGCAACCCCTTGGGCGAGCGTATCAAGCGCGTCGCCATCAACGCGAAATGTGGTCCATTCATCCATCGGCTTCGCGCCGAGTTTTTTGTAGAAGCTGATCGCAGGATCATTCCAATCCAAAACCCACCATTCGAGCCGCGCACAATCGCGCTGTATGGCGATTTGGGCGAGCGCCGCCAGCAACGCCTTACCCAACCCAGACCCGCGCGCTTCTGGCCGCACGAACAAGTCCTCCAGATATACCCCGGGTCTGCCCTCAAAGGTCGAGAAATTATGGAAGAACAGAGCGAAGCCTTGCGGGGAACCATCAATCTCGCCAATCAGAACCTCGGCATAAGGGCGTGCGCCGAACAACCGATCGCCTAGCACCGCCTCATCAAAGCGCACTTCATGCGCGAGGCGTTCATAGTCTGCGAGATCGCGGATGAACTGCGCGATCAGCGGCAGGTCGGCGGCGGAGGCGGGGCGGATGGACATCTTGGTCAAAGGAACAAACTTCCAAAATCACGGCGCGCGTCAATAATACGGATAATATCCACCTGCTGCTCCGTCTCACCCTGCGTATAGAGGATCAAATGGGGATTTAGCGAGAATGCGAAGACTTCATCGGGCAATTCGGGCCGCACACTCCCCAATCCCGGAAATGCTGCCAGCCTTGCAATCGCGGCATCGATCCGCTCCAGCCAGCGATCTGCGGCGTCAAGATCATGCGCGGCGATGTAAGACCATATCTCGAAAAGGTCCGCTTTTGCGGCACGGCTGCGGACTACCCGCCAGTTACGTGTCACGTTTCGCCCGAAGCTCGCGGAATTCGCTTTGCAGGGCTTCGGCACCTTCCCACGGCTCGAACGGACCCTTAAGCCCTTCTGCGACCAGCTCACGCAGATGCGCAATTTCGCGTTCCCGCTGCTTCTTCCAATCACGCAAGGCATGGCGGATAACCTCGCTCGACGAGGCGTAATCGCCCGAGGCGACAGCATCCTTCACCGAAGCGAGCATCTCGTCGGTCAAGGCAATGGAGATTTTTTCAACTTTGCTCATGGTGGGCATTGGTAGCACTTATTCGTACCGCGTTCAAGCAGCAACCCCGTGCAGATCATCAGCACTCACGCTCTCGCCTGCATCAATCGCGGCGGCCTTGGCCTCGACCAGCTTCACGATATGTGCGACCATGTCGGCGTCCTCGACATGGTGATCGGTAACGCCCGACAGGTAGACCATATGCTTGCCATTACCGCCGCCGGTGATGCCAATGTCGGTTTCGCGCGCTTCGCCGGGGCCGTTGACGACGCAGCCTAGGACCGACAATGACAACGGCGTTTTGATATGGCTCAAGGCATCTTCGAGTTTTTGCACGGTGCGGATGACGTCGAATCCTTGGCGGGCGCAGGACGGGCAAGAGACAACGCGGACGCCGCGGGTGCGCAGGCCAAGTGACTTCAGAATTTCATAGCCCACCCGCACTTCTTCCTCGGGTTCGGCGGAAAGGCTGACGCGGATGGTGTCGCCGATACCGGCCCAGAGCAAATTGCCCATGCCAATCGAGGATTTGACCGTCCCGCCGATCAGCCCCCCCGCTTCGGTAATACCAAGATGCAACGGACAATCGACCGCGTCAGCGAGGCCCATATAGGCGGCGACTGCCATGAAGACGTCGGACGACTTCACCGCGACCTTATATTCATGAAAATCATGGTCCTGCAGAAGCTTGATGTGATCGAGCGCGCTTTCGATCAGGGCATCGGGGCACGGCTCGCCATATTTTTCGAGCAGGTCTTTTTCAAGACTCCCTGCATTGACGCCGATGCGGATCGCACAACCATTGGCCTTGGCCGCATTGACAACTTCTTTAACACGCTCCGACGAGCCGATATTGCCGGGGTTGATCCGCAGGCATGCAGCACCCGCATCCGCCGCCTCCAGCGCACGTTTGTAATGGAAATGGATGTCGGCGACGATCGGCACATTCGCCGCGCGGACGATCTGTTTCAGCGCGGCTGTGCTCTCCACATCGGGACATGACACACGGATGATATCGACGCCTGCATCCTCACAGCGGCGGATTTGGTCGATGGTCGCTTTTGGGTCGCTGGTCAGCGTGTTGGTCATGGTTTGCACCGCAATTGGTGCATCGCCGCCGATGGGGACATTACCGACCATGATCTGGCGGGACGAACGGCGCGCGATATCGCGCCAGGGGCGTATGGAAGACATGTGAAGGATATAGGGGTAGCGCAAGCGTAAGGCAATTACTTGCCTATTCAGAGCGAATGACTGAAAAGGGTGCGTGCAAAGAAAGGCGAAATATGCTCCATTTTTTCAGTCGCATCTGTTTGATGTTAATACTATCGCTGGCGACACCCGTTTCTGCCCATCCGGGCGCGCATGATCATGATAAGAAGGAAAAACCTGTGGCCGAGAAAAAATGGACTCTGGCCATCCACGGCGGAGCGGGCGCTATGGCGCGTGACACCATCACGCCGGAAAAAGACGCCGCTGCTCGCGCTGGTCTGACCCGCGCATTGGAGGCTGGCTCCGCAGTACTCGATAAGGGTGGCAGCGCGATGGACGCAGTCAGCGCCGCGATCATGATCATGGAAAATGACGAAAATTTCAACGCGGGCAAGGGTGCAGTGTTCACCTACAAGGGCATCAACGAACTTGACGCGTCGATCATGGACGGAAAGACGATGGGCGCGGGTGCGGTCACCGGCGCGCGCTATACCAAGAACCCGATCCTGCTTGCCCGCGCGGTGATGGAGAAAAGTCCGCATGTATTTCTGTCCCGCGAAGGCGCGGACGAATTCAGCCGCGAACAGGGTCTGGAACAGGTCAGTCCTGATTATTTCGCCACCCCCGAACGCTGGCGGCAATTGGAGGAGCTGAAAGCCAAAAAGCTCGGCTGGTATGATGTCGACCTGAAATACGGCACCGTCGGCGCGGTCGCGGTCGATAGCGACGGCAATGTCGCGGCAGGCACCAGCACTGGCGGCCTGACCGGCAAACGCTGGGGCCGCATTGGTGATAGCCCGATTATCGGCGCTGGCAATTACGCCGACAACAGAGCGTGCGCCGTGTCCGCCACCGGCGCTGGCGAATTCTTCATCCGCCTTGGCATAGCTCACGAAATCTGCGCGCGGATGCGGATGCTTGGCGAGGATACCAAGACCGCCGCCGACCATGTCATCAAGGAACTCGAACTGCTCGGCGGCACCGGCGGCGTCATCGTGACCGCGCCCGATGGGACGGCGACGTTCAGTTTCAACACACCGGGGATGTATCGCGGCAAGGCGTCGAGTGCTGGCGACAAGATGGTTGCGGTTTACGGGGATGAATGAGTGATCCCACATCACTTCAATCTACAACTAATTGCATATAACTTATTGACATAAATTTACTTTTTGACTCGACTCACTTTCGGGAGCAACTTCCAGAGCACCTGTCCGCCTCACCTTGAGGGTCGCCAGTTTGAGCGACAGGGTTCAACGGTCAGCCGCGTGGCTGGACCGCGACCAACGGAGAAAAAGTCATGAGAAAATTGATGTTTGCGGCCCTGCTTGCCGCTCCTTTTGCTATTGCCATATCATCACCGGCAGCGGCGCAAAATTCCCCCTTCACGCCGGGCGATTATGAAGAGGTAGCGATGATCGACGTCATGGACGGTGGCGGGCTTGAATATGCCAACTATCTGGCCACGACGTGGCGCAAGAATCAGGAGTACGCCAAGTCAAAGGGATGGATCACCGGATATCAGGTGCTGTCCAATGTCCATGATCGTCCGGGCGAGCCTGACCTGTATCTCGTCGTATCTTTCACCAGCATGCCGGATGCTGTCGAAGATGAAAAGCGCAACACCGCTTACCGCGAGTTCATGAAGCAGAACGATGCGCAATTGGCGGCAGCGTCCGGCGACCGTGCGAAATATCGCACCGTGATGGGGTCATTCCTGCTGCGGCAAATGAAGTTCAAATAAGTCATGTAGGCGGGCGGCTTCGGTTGCCCGCCAGCATATAGTTGGTCGAAAGCTTCGTTTAGTTCGACAGCTTAATCTTGGTCGCCCCAGCGCCATTTCCACTTGCCTTCGGTATGCGCTGCATAGATTGGCATGGGAGCCAGCGCTATGAACAAGGCCAGCGGCACGAAGGGCATCGGGCTATCCTTCAAAAGAAATGCCACTCCAATGATCACCGCCATGTGGCTCAGAAGCAAAGCCCATCCCTACCATTTGAACGGCAGCCCCGCTCCATAGCCAAATTTCTTCGCCGGAAACCAAGGATCATTTCCCATAAACAGATGCAGCATCACTTTTCTCCTTGTTTGGCGGGTGGCCGCCCGCGCTTCGGCGTTTCGCTGATCCCCACTTTCACTCCGCGCTTGGCCAACGCCTCACGCAAAAGCACCTCGACCTGGGCATTCGCGCTGCGAAAATCAGCCGCTGCCACTCGCTCGATCGCCGCATATAAAGCGGGATCGAGACGGAGCGGGAATGCCTTTTTGGTCGGCTTGGACATCATTACATTTTCAGTAAAGCGAACCGGCGTTGACCACAGGCTGCGTGTCACGTTCACCACATAGCACGACCATCAGGTTCGATACCATCGCCGCCTTGCGCTCGTCATCAAGTTCGACCACGCCCTTTTCGGCAAGCAACGCAAGCGCCATATCAACCATGCCGACCGCACCCTCGACCAAGGTCTGGCGGGCGGCAACTACGGCCTGCGCCTGCTGCCTACGCAACATGGCACCTGCGATTTCAGGGGCATAAGCCAGATGCGTGAAGCCGCATTCGTCGACGCTGATGCCCGCAACCTTCAGCCGCTCGGTTAAAGCGATCCGCAGCTCGCCGCCGACCTCGTCATGGTTGCCGCGCAAGGTGACCTCTTTATGTTCGATATCGTCATAGGGGTAGCGCGAGCCGATTGCGCGCACAGCTGCCTCGATCTGCGCCATCACGAAAGCCTTGTAATCGTCGACATCGAACAAGGCTTGCGCGGTATCGGTGACGCGCCACACGACTTGTGCCGCGATCTCAATCGGATTGCCGCGCAGGTCATTGACCTTGATTTTATCCGAAATCAGGTTGTTCGAACGCAGCGATATTTTGGCCTTGCCCATCCACGGCCAGACCCAACGCAGCCCTTCATTTCGGTCGGTGCCTTTATATGCACCGAACAATGTGATCGCCACGCCTTGATTGGGCTGGATCATGTAAAAACCCGCCGACAGCAAAGTGAAAACAACGATTGCACCAATCAGGCCAACAAAATCAGCTGGCCCGGCAAAGTCTGCGTTCGATATCAGACCCGTCAGCGACCAGATGCCATAAGCCAATGCAATGAGCATCAAAAGCAAGGCAAGATATCCGCTAAAGCCACCAGCCGCACGTTCATTACTGGCGTTCAATGCGCCTTGCGAAACCGAATCAGTCATAAAAACCTCCCGTTAAATATGATATCATCATTATATCGTATCAAAAAAGAACACAAGCGGATTTGCGACCAACCGTGTGTTCTATTCATGCCGTGTTAAGCCAAGGTCCTTCAATTCATCGACAGAAAACAACCATTGGTCGCAGTTTATCTCCCACTTTCCAGACCATGGAGAACAAAAATGTATATGAAAAATAACGCTTTCACTGACATATCCGCTCCGCCAAGTTTCACGCGTCGCGGATTCGCGCCGCTTTACCACAACGACGTCGTCAACCACTGCCCGGCATGCGGCCATACCCATTGGCATATCGGCCGGGCGATGGCTGAATGTGCGTTTTGCGAAACTGCGTTGCCCCTTGCTGCGAGCGCATCACAGCCAATGGAGCCGTTATTCTGGTCACGCGGTAACGCGACTGCAATGGCTGCGTGATAGCTTAATAATCGCCGAAGCTAGCCAGTGCTGCGCGGGCAATCGGCTCGCCCCATTCCTGCACGAAATGGCCGCCGCCTTCGATCTCCATCGGCGGCGGGCAGCCATTAATCATGGCATTCAACTTCATCATCGCTTGTGGGCCAAGCACAGGATCAGCCATGCCAATTGCCATGAAGCTCTTTCCCCGCCACTCGCTGGCCCAGAAGGCAGCCGCTGCACGGCTGACCTCTACCCCTTCCATATTGGGCGATACCGGCACCAACGCTGGAAAGACCTGCGCCCCAGCCTTATATTCGGGCGACGGATAAGGCGCATCATAAGCAGCGATTTCTTGTGGGGTCAGATGCGGGGTTCCGCGCGCTATCAACTGGCCAATAGGCAAATCGGGTGTCGACAGCGCATAATTCTTCCACGCCGTAAAGCCCTCTCCGGGTGACGCACCGACCCCCAGGCCGGTATTCATCACGATCAGCCTCTCCAGCCGCGGCTTGAAAGCGCCATCAACCGGCAGCGTCAGCCCCAACAGCCCGCCCCAATCCTGCACCACCAAAGTGATGTTTTTCAGATCAAGCCGCTCGACCAGCGCCAGGAGATAATTGCGGTGGAAATTAAAGCTATAATTGGACTGCTTCACCGGCTTGTCCGAGCGGCCAAAGCCCAACAGATCAGGTGCTATTACCCGCGCACCGTTCTCCAGAAACACCGGGATCATCCTGCGGTATAGAAACGACCAGCTCGGCTCGCCGTGCAGGCACAGGAACGTGCGGACCGCGTCTTTTGGGCCAGCATCAACATAGGCAATGCGCAGGCCTTTATAACCGGGCAGATCATCGACATAGCCGACCGGAAAATCGAAATCAGGCAGGTTGGCAAAGCGGCTTTCGGGGGTGCGAAGTGCTTCAATGGACATCTCTCTCTCCTACGCATTGTGCCATGTAAGCTAAGCCGGATATCGAAAGCCCGCAAAGGCCAATTTTATGCTTTGGCGTTTGGCCCGATAAGCAATGCGCGCAACGTGTCGATCAACGCGTCTTTGTCGATGCCTTCTTCGCCGCGCGCGATTGCAAAACCGGCGGCATTCATCGCCCCCATCAACAAGATCGCCATCGGCTTTACCGGTTGGTCAGCGATGATCCCTGCCGCCATCAACGCCTGCGTTCCCCGCATGACCGTTTTCAGCCCGAGCCGCGCGTCAATTTCACGCCATTTGTCCTCACCCAACACCACTGGTGCCTCGATAAGTACGATCCGGTGGAAATCGCTGCGCGATGCGAAATCCAGCGATATCCGCACCCCTGCCAATAAGGTTTCAAGCACGCCTAAGCCCAATGCGGGGTTCGATGCTGCGCGCGCATGGCTGTCCATTTCAAGTTCCAGCGTTTCGAACACACACTGGAACAGGTGCAATTTCGAATCGAAATGGTGGAACATCGCACCGATTGTGACACCCGCCGCCGCCGATATTTCCCGCGCAGAAGTCGCGGCATATCCTTGGCGTGCGAACAAATCTTGTGCATTATTAAGGATATCTGCGCGGGTTTGTGCGGCATCTTTGGCATTACGCTTAGGCATCGGTTGGTCTTGCTTCACTCTCAATCAGGCTTGACAATTCACATAGCATAGTTATGTAACGATGATATGTAAAAGAATCGGGTGTGGGGGCAAGTCCAAAACGGTGCGCCACCCGACTTTCACAAAGCCTGTCGGCGAATTGCGACCCCGTCGGTGGGCTTTTCCGCTCTCCTCTTTCCCACAAAGAGGAGAGCTTTTCTTTGGCCGGTTCACTCGCCCGTTGGGAAACCCCGTTTTTTCAGGATATATTTAACCTCGGGGTCGCGGCCCCGAAACGCGCGATATGCCTCAAGCCGGTCGGTTTCATTACCGGTGGAGAGCAGAACGCTACGGAACTTATCGGCAGTAGCCTTGTCCCAAACATCACCCGCTTCCTCAAACGCCGCCCATGTGTCGGCATCCATCGTTTCGGACCAGAGATAGCTATAATAGCCCGCCGAATAGGCATCGGACGAAAATAGATGATTGAACTGCGGCAACCGGTGCCGCATCACCATTTCCTTGGGCATTCCTATTTCAGCCAACGCATCGCGTTCGAATGCCTTGCTGTCGGTCACGGGGTCACTGCGGTGGTGCAGCTTCATATCGACAATCGCGCTCGACAAATATTCAACAGTGGCAAAGCCTTGGTTGAAAGTATCGCTCGCCTTGATCTTTTCAACCAAGGCCTGCGGGATCGGCTCGCCAGTTTTGTAGTGCTTGGCATAGGTGTTCAACACATAAGGCGTCAGCAACCAGTTCTCGTTCACCTGGCTGGGATATTCGACAAAGTCGCGCGGGGTGCCGCCAAGCCCGGGATAGGTGATGTCATAATTCAGATAATGCAGCGCATGACCGAACTCGTGAAACAAGGTCGACGCATCATCAATGCTAATCAAGGTCGGCTCACCGCCTGCGCCTTTTACAAAGTTGTTGTTGTTCGATGCCAGCACCAGATTGTTCTTGCCGCTCAATTTGTTCTGGCTGCGGTAGGTGGTCATCCATGCGCCCGACCGTTTGCCGGCGCGGGCAAAGTTATCGAGATAGAATAGCCCAACAATCTTGCCTTCGCGTGTGACTTCAAAAGTCCGTACACTCGGTTCAAACACTGGCACTGCGCCGGTGTTTTCGTGCATGAGATCCCTTTTCCGTGACTGCAAAGAGGATACCCGCCACAGCGGGGTTTCGGATGCATGATCCGGCGATTGATAGCGGAACGGCTGCATGTCATGATCTGCCCTTGCGCAAGGC
>JANMPK010000109.1:0-3903 GCA_031369825.1 Sphingomonadales bacterium | reverse complement strand
GGGCAGCGGTGGTTGCGATAGTAACTTCTGCGCCAGCACATGCCGATGCCAATATTGATCTCAAATCTCTGGTCGATGCCTATTGGGCAGATGTCCTTAAGGAAGCGCCGATATTTGCCAGTTCTTTGGGCGTAGACACCTACGCCAATGAAGTCGGCGACTATAGCTTAGTGGCATCCGACAGACGGGCAGCATCGGCGGCTGCATATCTGAAAAGGCTGGAAGCGATTCCGCAAATCCAGCTCGATGCTGCAAGCAAGGTTGAATATGGAATCCTCGCCCGCACGCTGAAAAGCAATGTAGAAGGCAATAGCTTTGGCCAGCGCAGCATCAATTTCACGACTTATTCCAGCTGGCACCAGAATTTTGCAGGGATGGCAGACAATCTGCCGTTCAAAAACAAGGCTGATTTTCGAAGCTATAACAATCGGTTGAAGCAATATTCCAAGGTCAATGACCAGAATATCGAGGTCGCGAATGTTGCGATCAAGGGCAAATATACCCAGTCCTGCGAAACATTGGGTAGCTATGAAACTACGATCACCGGGTTGATCGTCGAAGACGAACGCCAGTCGCGCTTTTTTGGGCCTTATGCTGGTAAACGCCCCGAAGGCTTAAGCGATGAGGATTTCAATGCGTTGGCATCGCAAGCAATTGTAACGATTAGCGCGGTCATCAACCCCGCGCTCAAG
The DNA here is from genome assembly GCA_031369825.1 of Sphingomonadales bacterium. Lineage (GTDB taxonomy): Bacteria > Pseudomonadota > Alphaproteobacteria > Sphingomonadales > Sphingomonadaceae > Sphingorhabdus_B. Next base: position 3,211 of record JANMPK010000109.1, on the reverse strand, counting down.
AAGCATCTGGCCTGGTATTCCGCCAGCTATAAACCCGCCTGTGCAAAAGCCCCCGGCGTATCGGCGCAACCCGGCGGGGCGAAATATTATGCTTTCCGTATCCGCGAAGAGACCACGACAAGCCTTTCAGCCGAGGAAATTCATGCCATCGGATTGCAAGAGGTCGCGCGTATCCGCACCGAGATGGTCGAGGTCGCAACCAAGGCTGGATATCCGAGCCGCGAGGCCTTTATCGAGCACTTACGCACTGACCCGCAATATTACGCCAAGACGCCAGAGGAACTGATGGAAAAGGTCGCGCGGGTAACCAAGACCATCGACGGCAAGATGCCCTCTCTCTTCCACATTCTACCGCGTCTTCCCTATGGCATAAAGGAAATCCCCGCCGAAACCGCTGAAGGCACGACCACGGCTTATTATAATCAGGGATCACCGCGGATCGGGCTATCGGGCATCTATTTCGTCAACACATCGAAGCTGAACCAGCGGCCTTTTTGGGAAATACCCGCGCTGTCGGTGCACGAGGCGGTGCCAGGCCATCACCAGCAGATCGCATTGCAGCAAGAATTGCCGCTGTCCGATTTCCGCAAATATGGCGTCGGTTTTACGGCCTTTGTCGAAGGCTGGGGGCTATATTCCGAGCGCCTCGGTATCGAGATGGGTCTGTATGATACGCCTGCCAAAGACATGGGTCGGCTGTCCTACGAAATGTGGCGTGCTTGCCGGCTGGTGGTTGACACTGGCATCCATGCCAAAGGCTGGTCCAAGCAGCAGGCGATTGACTACATGACTGACAATAGCGCGTTGTCGGCAGCGAATATCGAGGCCGAGGTCAACCGCTATATCAGCTGGCCCGGACAAGCACTGGCGTATAAACTGGGCGAACTGAAAATCCGCGAATTGCGGGCACTGGCGTCCAAGGAACTTGGGGCGAAGTTCGATCTAGCCGCGTTCCATGATGCGGTTTTGGGTCAAGGCGCGGTTCCGCTCGACGTGCTTGAGGGCCAAATCAAGAACTGGATCGCAGTGGAAAAAACGAAGAGCTAACCAGGCTTAATTTGGCTCCGGAAGCGGCTCGGATGGCAATACTGGATCAGCGGCACTTTCCTTGGCTTCAAGCTCGGCCTGCAATCGTGCTTCGCGCTCGTCGCGACCTTTTTCGAATTCTTTGGTGCGTGCTTCGACATCGGCGGCTTCGGCATCAATACCCGCCAACCGCTTGGCACGTTCTGCGGCGATCAAGCGGCCAAAGGTAATCCCGGGGTCTTGCTTTTTCTCAGCATAGGCTTTGTTGATTTCGCCAAGTCCGCAACCGGTAAATCCGCCCGCACCTGAAGGCGAGCAGCTCATCGTGCCGCTGGCACCGACATATTCATAAGCCATCACCCGTTCGCTCCACGCCTGATTTGCCAAGTCATTCGGGTCGGTGCGCAGCGATGTCGGAATTCGGTACCGTTCGCCCTCACCCAATCGCGCACAGACGACGATTTCATCGCCAGTGCTGGTCGGGCAGACATCGTCGCCATAGACGATAAGCTGGTTGATTTTTTCTTCGGGCAATGTCGGACCGGTTTGATCTTGCGCGGTTAAAGGCAACGAAGTGGCCAAAACGAATGAGGCAATCGAAATGCGGAAAAATGCAGTCACGTAATTGGTCTCCAATATTTATTCCGGCTTTTCGGCCTTCGTTGCTGAACAACGGATGAAAGTCAGATTCGTTTCGACACAGCGATGGCGGTGCGGCAACCAAGTCGTATAACTGCGCTCATCAGCGGATAGGCAGGTGCGCGCTCGGCACCTTGGGCAAGCGCCGTTGCCTTATGCTCCAACTCGTCGGCTTGAAAATCAAGGACCATTGCCGACAATTCGGGATCGGTGTCACCGATTTCTTCCAATTGCTCGGAATAATGCCGGTCGATTTCGGTTTCGACCGCGACAGTACACGCCATCGCCGCCTCTGGGCCAATCGCAGCGGTGACTGCGCCAAGCGCAAACCCCGCAACATCCCAAATAGGATGCAACATCGTCGGTCGCACACCGCGTTCGGTAACCAGCTTGTCAAAGGCCGCCAAATGCCGTTGCTCCTGCTCGGCCATATGCGCAATGCTGCGCGCGGCGGGGGTGCGGTCGCCCATCACCGCCAATTGCCCGGCATAAATCCGCTTGGCACCATATTCACCCGCCTGATTGACGCGCAGCATGCTTGCGATATCGGCAGTTTTGCCGGGTGAAGACTTCAGGGTGTTTTGGTGCGCCATATACTGACTAAGATGGCCACTGCGCCACCCAACGACAAGAGAAAATTGAAACCGGCGAGCGAAATACCAAATAACGTCCACGGCGCGACATCACAGCGGATTAGCGGCGCGTTCATTATGGATTTGAGTAAATCGTCACCGCTGCCAGTGACTGTGGTGCTGCACGTCGTCAAACCCTGCCACCAGCCATATTCAACACCGGCATGAAAGCCGCCGATCAGGCCACTGGTGGCGATGGCGAGTGCAGAAAGCCCAACCAATGCGCGGCGATATCCAGGATTACCAACAATGAAAGCAGCCATCGCAATCGCCCCAGCGGCGAAATGAGGATAGCGTTGCCACCAGCACATTTCGCAAGGGAAAAGTCCCCCGATATATTGCGATCCATAGGCGCCCGCCAACAGTGCGGATGGCAGCAAAAATGCCAGCCACTGCGCGAAGCCAATTTTTGCTTTCATCGCTTAATTCTGGGCCTTACCCTTGGCTGGCTTTTCCGCCAGCTTCATGGTTTTCGAACCTAGCCGTTCAAGTGTTTCCATCGCGTAATGCAGCTGGAAATCGTCAATGCCCTTCGCCTTTAACTGCTCTGCGGTCATGGCGAACCGCGGATCATTGGCGACATCTTCTTCCAATTCTTTATCATCGGCCTGCACTTCGTTGATCAGGTGCCGACGTAAATCGGTTTCGCGGATCGCAACACGCTTTTTGTAATCAGGGTCAGATAGCTGCGGCACTTGAATATCGGGCTTTATCCCGCCTTCCTGAACCGAACGGCCCGATGGCAGATGGTAGCGCGCAACGGTTAGGCGCAGCCCGGTGTCGCGGGTCAAAGGTAACACATTCTGCACCGAACCCTTGCCAAAGCTGCGTTCGCCCATAACGAGACCACGGTGATGGTCCTGCAATGCGCCTGCGACAATCTCGGATGCCGAGGCTGAACCCGCATCGACCAG
>JANMPK010000107.1:0-3121 GCA_031369825.1 Sphingomonadales bacterium | reverse complement strand
GTGTCAGCGCGCCGGAGCAGCCCCTTTTGCTCCATCCGCCACACCGCTATCTCTATCCGGTCCTGCCCGAAAAAGGGCTCGCCGTCGAACAATAGGGTAGGCACGCCCCAATGACCTGCTGCTTCGAGCGTAGCCTGATTGGCGGCAATTTCGGCGTCAAGCGCCGTGGCGCCGGTCACGGCTTCGGCGTCGAGCTCGGTCAAATCGAGCCCTGCACGCTCTGCAGCACCGGCGAGATGCACCCCCTCATGCCAATTCTCCGCCCCGCCCCAGATCAGCTGCGACACCTCGTCGCAAAAGGCCAAGCTCTTACCGCGCCGTGCCGCTGCCTGACCCAACCGCGTGAGACGAAATATATAGGGCTGTTCTGTGGCAATCTTCCGCGTTCGCACATCCTGAACAATCGGATCGGGACGTGGCGGTCCAAACGGGATGCCGTGAAACTGCGCGACGCGGAATATGTCGGTAAAGGTATAGCGAAGCCAGTTCGGATGACTTCGCTCGAAAAACGCAGAGTCACGGATCGCCAGCGGATAAACTGGCCGCAGGTTGAGCGTCAGGTCATATTCTTCTGCCAGCGCCCGATACCGCCGCGTCGCCAGATAGCTATAAGGGCTGCGGAACGACCAGAAAACATCCGCCTGCAGCCCCATAACCTCACCCCTTCTTCAAATGCCGCCGCCCCAGCAATTCGGCAATCTGCACCGCGTTGAGTGCAGCGCCTTTCCGCAGGTTATCGGACACGCACCAGAAGGCAAGGCCGTTGTCCACCGTGGGGTCTTCGCGCACGCGGCTGACGTAAGTTGCATCATCGCCTGCTGCTTCGATCGGCGTCGTGTAACCGCCGTCTTCGCGTTTATCGACGAGCATGATGCCGGGGCTTTCACGCAAGATCGACTTCGCCTTGGCGGCGGACATTTCGCGGTCATATTCGATATTCACCGCCTCGCTATGGCCGACAAACACCGGCACGCGCACGCAAGTTGCGGTCAGCTTGATCTTGGGGTCGAGGATTTTCTTGACCTCGACCATCATCTTCCACTCTTCCTTGGTATAGCCATCGTCAAGGAAGCTATCAATGTGCGGTATGACGTTGAAGGCGATCTGCTTGGTGAATTTCTTCGTAACGGCGCTGTCGCCGACGAAGATATTGCGGCTCTGCTCGAACAGCTCGTCCATGCCTTCTTTGCCAGCGCCCGAGACCGACTGGTAAGTCGACACCACCACGCGCGTGATGTTGGCATAATCGTGCAGCGGCTTGAGCGCGACAACGAGTTGCGCGGTTGAGCAGTTAGGGTTGGCGATGATGTTCTTGCGCTTGTAACCGTCAATGGCGTCAGGGTTCACCTCGGGCACGATCAGCGGCACATCGGGGTCCATGCGGAACAGCGAGCTGTTGTCGATGACAACGCAGCCAGCGGTCGCCGCAATCGGCGCAAATTTCTTTGTCGCTTCGGACCCAATGGCAAAAATCGCCATGTCCCAACCGGTCCAGTCGAAATTCTCGATATTCTGGACCTTCAGCATCTTGTCGGTATCGCCATACTCGATCTCGATGCCCTGGCTACGCGACGATGCCAGCACTGCGATTTCATTAAGCGGAAATTCGCGCTCGGCTAGGATATTGACGACTTCGCGGCCAACATTGCCCGTCGCGCCCGCAACTACGATACGATAACCCATACTAGTGTCCCTCAAATTTTGGCATTAAAAAAGGCCGGGTTCCTTATGGGAGCCCGGCCTTTGGTGTTCGGTTTAAGAACGCTCGGCGGCTCCTGCCTTATTCGGCAGCCCCGGTGGTCTTAATAGTGCCCTTATCGGAAGGACGGGGATCGCGGCGTTCGGCGATACGTGCCTTCTTGCCGGTCAGACCGCGCAGATAATAGAGTTTCGCACGACGGACAACGCCGCGGCGGATGACTTCGATGCTTTCGATGTTCGGGCTATACAGCGGGAACACACGCTCAACGCCTTCGCCGAACGACATTTTGCGAACGGTGAAGTTGGAGCCCATGCCCTTGTTCGAACGCGCGATGCACACGCCTTCGTAATTCTGTACGCGGGTGCGTTCGCCTTCGATAACCTTCACGCCGACCTTGATGGTGTCACCAGCGCGGAAAGGCGGGATAGTTTTGTTTTCTGACAAAGCCGCAATGGCTTCTGCTTCTAATGTTTGGATGAGGTTCATGCCCCATTTAATCCTTATTCTTCCGTCGCGCATCAGAGGCAGGTCGGTCCCGAGCGTCATTGTAACGCTCCCAAAGGTCCGGCCTGCGTAACCGTGTGTCGATTTCGGACTGTGACTTTCGCCACGCCGCAATCTTCGCATGATCCCCCGATCGCAACACTTCAGGGATCATACGCCCTTCCCACTCAGCAGGTCGGGTGTAGTGCGGATATTCGAGCAATCCTTGTTCAAAGGACTCCTCTTCACCGCTTGAAGTCGCGCCCATTACGCCGGGAAGCAGCCGAATGCAAGCGTCTAACAGCATCAAAGCGCCAATTTCTCCGCCGGAGAGGATGATATCGCCCATCGAGACTTGCTCGATTTCGGGATGGGCGTCGAACAAGCGCTCGTCGAAGCCCTCGAAACGCCCACAGAGGATGGTGACACCGGGGCCAGCGGCGAGTTCGCGGATGCGGGATTGGGTGATTGGAGCGCCGCGCGGGGTCATTGCGAGGATCGGAGCTTCAGGCTGTGCAGCGGTAGCGTGGTCGACCGCTGCAGACAGTATGTCCGCCCGCAACACCATCCCTGCCCCGCCACCAGCAGGTGTATCATCCACAGTACGGTGCTTGTCGGTTGCAAATTCGCGAATGTGGATAGGCGAACAAGACCACTTCCCTTCCTCCAAAGCACGGCCAGCCAGCGAAATGCCGAGCGGGCCGGGGAACATTTCGGGGTAAAGGGTCAGGATTTGGGTAGCGAAGGTCACGGTTTTGAGGGCTGAACCACAAGCATCCGCCAAGCCTGGATTGACGCAGGCGTGGTCGGCGCGAGCAAAATTAGTCCTTCAAGTGCTCCACGATCACACGTCCATCGAAACGTACCAGCCATAGCCGTATCTGTCTTAATCCAATCAACTGTCGGGCATTCGCCGACTTGCGCCTTGAGCTTGGC